>CALBTN010000406.1 GCA_937967345.1 uncultured Rubrivivax sp.
GGCCGTAGGCGAGCAGGCCCGCAGGGCGGTCGCGCTCGGCCAGCAGTCCCACCAACTGCAGCTGCCGCTCGGCGCGCTGCACCAGCTCGGGCTGGGAGGTCGCCGGCCGCCAGAAGCGGAAGTTGTGGCCGCGCGTGGCCTGCACCGCCAGCACCACGTTTTCCAGCACGCTGAACTCCGGGATCACCGAGGTGATCTGGTACGAGCGCCCGAGCCCGGCACGCGCCCGGGCGTGCACCGGCCAGGCGGTGACGTCGCGCCCGTCGATCTCGATGCGGCCTTCGTCGCTCTTCAGTTCGCCGACGATCTGGTTGATCAGCGTGGTCTTGCCGGCGCCGTTGGGGCCGATGATCGCGTGCACGTCGCCCTGGGCGATGCTCATGTCGACGTGGTCGGTCACCAGCAAGCCGCCGAAGCGCTTGACCAGGCCTTTGAGTTGCAGCAGCGGCGCGGCCATCAGTGGGTCCCTCCGGTTTCCTCGTGGGCCACGCCGGGCAGCAGGCTCCACAGGCCGCGGCGCAGCAGCAGCACCATCAGCACGATCAGCGGGCCGAAGATCACCATCCAGTGCTCGGTCAGCAGCTTCAGGCCCTCCTCGATCAGCAGCAGCCCGATCGCGCCGACCACCGGCCCGACCACGGTGCCCACGCCGCCGAGCACCACCATCACGATCAGCTCGCCCGACACGGTCCAGGCCAGGTAGGCCGGCGACACGAAGCCGGTGAGGTTGACGAGGAAGAAGCCGGCCAGCGCGCACACCAGCGCCGAGATCACGTAGGCGGTGAGCCGGTACGGCAGCGGCGCGGTGCCTACCGCCTTGACGCGGCGCTCGTTGATGCGCGTGGCGCGCAGCACCAGGCCGAAACGCGAGCGCACCAGCCGCGACGACAGATATACGCAGCCGGCCAGCGCCGCCAGCAGCGCGTAGTACAGCGCCATCCGGTCGCCGGTGAGCGGGCCGAAGCCGCTGGGTGTGGCCAGCGACATGCCTTCGTCGCCGCCGTAGGTCTTGAGGCTGACGAACAGGAAGAAGAACAGCTGCGCGAAGGCCAGCGTGATCATGATGAAGGCGATGCCCTGCGTGCGCAGCGAGATCCAGCCGACCACGGTGGCCACCAGCGTGACCACGGCGGCCACGACAAGAAGCTGCAGCACGCCGTTGGTGATGCCGGCGTCGGCCAGCATCAGCACGGTGTAGGCGCCGAAGCCCATGTACATCGCGTGGCCGAAGCTGACCATGCCGCCAAAGCCCAGCGCGATGTTCAGCCCCACCGCGGCCAGCGCGAACACCAGCATGCGGCTGGCCAGCGTGACCAGGTAGGTGTCGCCGCTGGCCGCGGCCAGCAGCGGCAGCGCGGCGCCGATCACCAGCAACGCGGCCACTGCCACGGTCTGCGCGATCGGGCGGGCCGGCGCGTTCGCCGGGGCTTGCAAGGTGGTGTCGATGCTGGTCATGAGTGCCTCACCGGAAACAGGCCTTCGGGCTTGAGCGCCAGTACCGCGGCCATCAACACGTACACGCCCACCGAGGCGATCGCCGGCCCCGCGGCCGACGCCAGCTCGGGCGCGAGCATCATGTGCAGCACGCCGGGCAGCACGCCGCGGCCCAGGGTGTCGACGATGCCGACGATCAGCGCGCCAAACAGCGCACCGCGGATCGAACCGATGCCGCCGATGACGATCACCACCAGCGTCAGGATCAGCACCGGCTCGCCCATGCCGGGCTGGATCGACAGCACCGGGCCGACCATCGCGCCGGCCAGCCCGGCCAGCGCCGCGCCCAGCGCGAAGATGAAGCTCATCAGCCAGCCGATGTTCACGCCCAGCGCCGACACCATGTTGCGGTTGCTGGCGCCGGCGCGGATCAGCATGCCCACGCGGGTGCGGTCGATCAGCACGTGCAGGCCGAAGGCCACCAGCAGCCCGGCGACGATGATCGCGCCGCGGTACGACGGGTAGTTGAAGCCGGCGATCACCACCGGGTCGGACAGCGCCGCGGGCGTGTCCATGAACAGCGGCGCACTGCCGAAGATCATGCGCATCGCCTCGTTGGCGAAGAGCACGACGCCGAAGGTGGCGAGCACGTGGTCGAGGTGGTCGCGCCGGTACAGCGCCGAAAAGGCCAGCCGGTCCAGCACCAGCGCCAGCACGAACAGCCCGAGCACGGCGGCCAGCAGCGCCAGCCAGAACGAGCCGCTCTTGGCGTAGGCCAGCGCCGCCAGGTAGGCGCCGACCATGTACAGCGAGCCGTGCGCCAGGTTGACGAAGCTCATGATGCCGAACACCAGCGTCAGCCCGGCCGCCATCAGGAACAGCAGCAGGCCGAACTGCACGCCGTTCAGCACTTGGGTCAGAAGGAATTGCCAGCTCATGATTCCCTTTCAGCAATGGCTCGCGCGCCGACAACTGGGTCGAGCGACCGTCGCGGATCCGGTGGTCCGCCGACGGTGCCCCCTCGAGGGGGGCGCGTCGGGCGAGGCACAGTCCCGGCGGACGGGTCCTCGCCTGCGAGCGCCATCAGCGTCCCGGCTGCTGGCGCGCGAAGCGCAAGGCGCAGTGGCGGTTGGGCCCTACTTGATCGGGCACTCGCCGACGTAGGCGTCGTGCAGCGCCGGCAGCGGCGTGGCCACGGCCTTCAACGACACCCGGCCCTGCGCGTCCTTGGCGACCTCGAACACATGCTGGTCCTGGATCGGGAAGCCGTTCTTGTTGAACTTGAAGCCGCCGACCACCGCCGGAAACTCGGCCGTCTTCAGCGCACCCATGAACGCCGCCTTGTCGGCTGCCGAGCCCTTGGTCTTGGCCAGCGCCGCGTCGATCGCCAGCGCCGCATCGAAGCCCTGCGCCGCCGACTGCGACGGGATGCGGCCGTACTTCTTCTCGAACGCGGCGACGAAGGCCTTGTTCGCCGCGTTCGGCAGATCAGGCCCCCAGGCCGCGCCGGCGAGCACGCCGATCGCGCCTTCCTTCTGCGCCGGCAGCTGGGTGCCGTCGACGGTGCTGACCGTCATCACCGGCACCTTCTTCAGCAGGCCCGACTGGCTCATCTGCTTGACGAAGTTGACGCCCATGCCGCCGGGGAAGAAGGCGAAGATCGCATCGGGCTGCAGCGCCTGGACTTGCGCCAGCTCGGCCGAGTAGTCGGGCTGGTTCAGCTGGGTGTAGACCTCGCCGGCCACCGCGCCCTTGTAGTAGCGCTTGAAGCCGTGCACCTGGTCGCGGCCCGACTGGTAGTTGGGCGCCAGCAGCAGCAGCTTCTTGTAGCCCTTGTCGGTGGCGTACTTGCCCAGCACCTCGGCCTGGTTGTCGTTCTGGAACGAGGTGAAGACGAAGTTGGGCTGGCACTCCTTGCCCGCCAGCGGCGCCGGCCCGGCGTTGGAGCCGACGAAGGGCGTGCCGGCGGCGGCCAGCGGCTTGGACACCGCCATCATCACGTTGGAGAAGGTCACGCCGGTGACGATGTCGACCTTGTCGCTTTCGATCAGCTTGCGCACCAGCTGCACGCCCAGGTCGGGCTTGAGCTGGTCGTCTTCCTTGACGATCTTGACCGGCGTGCCGCCGAGCTTGCCGCCCTTTTGTTCCAGCGCGAGCATGAAGCCGTCGTACTGGTCCTGCCCTAGCGCGGCGGCCGGGCCCGAGAAGGTGCCGAGAAAGCCGATCTTGACATCGGCGTGCGCGGCGGCGGCCAGCATCGCTGCGGCGGCGATGGCCAGGGCTCGAAACTTGCGGACATTCATGCTTTTTGTCTCCAACGTGGTGTTCGGTAGGTGAGCGCGCAGCGGGTGCGGCCGTCGGCCGGCCCGCCGCGCAGGTGTCAGGCGTTGGCCTGCCGGATCGCGTGCCAGGCAGCGTAGTCGCGCCCGGGGTGCACCGTACCGCAGCTCTTGCAGGTGCGCTCGGCGTCGCTGGTGGCGTAGAACATCTCGTACACCTTGGGCAGGTCGTCGACCAGGCTTTCCAGCTGCTTGGTGGCACGCCAGACCAGCCCCGCGCACTTCGGGCAGTAGAACTGCAGTGCGTCGTGCGCGCCGGCCGGGCGCGGCCGCTCGATCAGCAGGCACAGCCCGTTCGGGTCGGGCCGCTGCGGCGAGTGGATCAGGTGCGGCGGCTGCAGGAAGATGTCGCCTTCCTTCAGGTCGATGCGGTCGAAGCGGCCGTTGTCCCAGATGTTCAGGTAGGCGCTGCCGCGGATCTGGTAGAAGATTTCCTCGGTCGGGTTGTCGTGGAAGTCGGTGCGCGTGTTGCCGCCGCCAACCATGTTGATGATGTAGTCGCCGTCCGGGAAGATGGCCGCGTTGCACACCGGCGGCTTGAGCGAATCGCGGTTCTTCTCGACCCAGCCCATCAGGCTTTGCGGCAGTCCGTACTTCGGGTTCATGGCGGTTCCTTTCTCGGGGGGTGAAGGTGTCCGCGTCAGGCGGACGGCTGTTGCGGCTTGTAGGC
>CALBTN010000407.1 GCA_937967345.1 uncultured Rubrivivax sp.
GGCCTATGCCGACGCGATGACCTTGCAGGTGCAGGTGCCCCAGCCGACCTTCGATGCGCTGCGCGCGCACCTGGACGATCGCGCGCTCGTCGAACTCACCGCCACCGTGGCGGCCTACAACATGGTGTCGCGTTTTCTCGAGGCGCTGCAGATCCAGGCCGAGCCCACGCGCGCGTAGCCGATCGGCCTGGCGCAAACCAAAGCGGCGCCGCATCGCTGCGGCGCCGCGATCATGGCTGGCGGATTACAGCGTGCGGATGTTCGCGGCCTGCAGGCCCTTGGCGCCTTGCTTGACTTCGAACTCGACGCGCTGGTTTTCTTGCAGGCTCTTGAAGCCGCTGCCCGACTTGATCTCGCTGAAGTGCGCGAACAGGTCCTTGCCGCCGCCTTCGGGCGTGATGAAACCGTAGCCTTTGCCGTCGTCGAACCACTTGACCGTGCCGGTCTGGGTGGCGTTGTCCATGGATGAACTCCTCGAGGGGTAAAACGAAAAACGCGCCACCGGCCCCGGCGGCGCGCACCACAGACACTCAAGAAACATCAACCTGGGGGAATCTCGAACCGGGCCGGCCGTTGCCGTGAAGGCGCAGGCGGGGTGAAGCGGAAGAAGACCTCGAGCAGCGGTCCTGCGTTTGTCTGTGCGCGCATTGTAGCGACGCATCGCTTCGGCTTGGCTGTGCACCCGAGCCAGTGGGAGACCGCGCACCGCAGTGCAAGCGACAATTGCCGCGCCACGGCGTTGCAACCTACAAGCGGCGCAATCAGCGCAACCGGGGCTCGCCCCAACCCAGATTCGCAAGCCTGCAGCCGATGCCGATCGATGCCAACCCCTTGCTCAGCGTGCGTGGCGTGGCCGTGCGCTTCGGCGGCATCGTCGCCCTGGACGGCGTCAGCTTCGATGTGCGCCGCGGCGACGTGTGCGGCCTCATCGGTCCGAATGGCGCGGGCAAGACCACGCTGTTCAACTGCTTGAGCCGGCTGTACCCGACCCAGGCGGGCGAGATCGTGTTCGAGGGCCGCTCGATCAACCACACGCCCGCGCACCGCATCGCTGGCCTGGGCATGGGCCGCACCTTCCAGAACCTGGCGATGTTCAAGACCATGTCGGTGCGCGAGAACGTCATGGTCGGCGCGCATTGCCGCTCGCGCTGCGGCTTCGTGTCCAGCGCGCTGCGGCTGCCGCGCGTGTCAGCCGAAGAGGCGCAGCTGCGCGAGCGCGCCAGCGCGATCATCGACCACCTCGGGCTCGCGCCCTACGCCCACCGGCCGGTCGGCGACCTGCCCTTCGGCATCCAAAAGCGCGTGGAGTTCGCGCGTGCGTTGGCCGCCGAGCCCAAGCTGCTGCTGCTCGACGAGCCGGCCGCGGGGCTCAACCACGAAGAGCTGTCGGCGCTGTCGACGCTGATCCGCGACGCGCGCGACCGGCTGGGCATCACGGTGCTGCTGGTCGAGCACCACATGAGCTTGGTGATGGGCGTGTCCGACCACATCGTCGCGCTGAACTTCGGCCGCAAGATCGCCGAAGGCACGCCCGCGCAGATCCAGCAGCACCCCGACGTGATCGAAGCCTACCTCGGAGCACCGGCCCATGCCTAGGCTGCTCGAGGTCAACAAGCTGGGCGCGTGGTACGGCGCGACGCAGGTGCTGCACGGCATGGACTTCACGCTCGAGGCCGGGCACATCACCGCGATCCTCGGTGCCAACGGCGCCGGCAAGACCACCACGCTGCGCGCGCTGTGCCAGGCGGTAAAGACCCGCGGCAGCATCGTGCTCGACGGCCAGCAACTGGCAGGCAAGTCCACCGAAGCCGTGGTGCGCCTGGGCGTGGCCCACGTGCCCGACGGGCGCGGCACCTTCACCGCGCTGTCGGTCGAAGAGAACCTGCGCCTGGGCGCCCACGTGCGCGGCAACAAGGCCGAGATGCTGCAGGACCTGCAGCGCATGTTCATGCGCTTTCCGATCCTGAAAGATCGCCGCCACCAGCAAGCCGGCACGCTGTCGGGCGGCGAGCAGCAGATGCTGGCGATCAGCCGCGCGCTGATGCTGCGGCCCAGGCTGCTGCTGCTGGACGAGCCCTCGTTCGGCGTGGCGCCGCTGGTGGTCGCCGAGATCTTTCGCATCCTGCGCCAGATCAACCGCGACGATGGCGTCAGCATGCTGCTGGTCGAGCAGAACGCCAACCTCGCGCTCGACCTGGCCGACCACGCCTACCTGCTCGAGACCGGACGGGTCGCACTGTCCGGCGCGGCGGCCGACATCAAGCAGGACGACAAGGTGCGCGAAACCTATCTCGGCTACTGACGATGGAAGAGTTCGCGCTGCAGGTGTTCTCGGGGCTGGCCAGCGGCATCATCTACGGCTCGGTGGCGCTGGCGCTGGTGATGATCTACCAGGCCACGCACCACATCAACTTCGCGCAGGGCGAGATGGCCACCTTCAGCACCTTCATCGCCTGGTGGCTGATCCAGCGCGGCTGGCCCTACTGGGGCGCGTTCTTCGCCACCGTGGCGCTGTCGTTTGCCGGCGGGCTGCTGATCCAGCGCACCATCCTGCGGCCGATCGAGAAGGCGCCGGTGATGACCAACGTCATCGTCTTCATCGGCCTGCTGCTCGTGTTCAATGCGCTGTCGGGCTGGATCTTCGACCACACCATCAAGAGCTTCGACAGCCCGTTCCCGAAGGACTCGATGCTCGCCACCAAGTACTTCTCGGCGCACCAGCTCGGCTCGGCCGGCGTGCTGCTGGTGCTGCTGCTGGCGCTGTTCGGCTTCTTTCGCTTCACCTCGCTCGGGCTGGCGATGCGCGCGGCGGCGCAAAACCCCGACTCGGCGCGGCTGGTGGGCATCCGCGTATCTTGGATGCTCGGCCTGGGCTGGGGCCTGGCCGCCGCGGTCGGCGCGGTGGCCGGCATGATGGTCGCGCCGGTGGTCTTTCTCGACCCGAACATGATGGCCGGCATCTTGCTGTACGGCTTTGCCGCGGCGCTGCTGGGCGGCATCGACAACCCGGCGGGCGCAGTGCTCGGCGGCTTCATCGTCGGCGTGCTGGAAAACCTGCTGGGCGCCTACGTCATCGGCACCGAGCTCAAGCTCAGCGTCGCGCTGGTGCTGATCGTGGCGACGCTGACGCTGCGGCCCAACGGGCTGTGGGGCAAGAAGGTGGTGACGCGGGTATGAGCCGGCCAGTCAACTCTCGCTGGGCCTGGATCGGCGGCGTGCTGATCGCGATCGCGCTGCTCGTGCTGCCGTTCCTGTTCAAGAACTACCGCGTGTTCCAGTTCAACCTGGTGCTGGTGTACGCGGTGGCGATCCTCGGGCTGAACATCCTGACCGGCTTCAACGGCCAGTTCTCGCTCGGCCACGGCGCGTTCTACGCGTTCGGCGCCTACACCGCGGCGATCCTGATGTCGCTGGTCCAGCTGCCGTACTGGGCGACGCTGCCGGCGGCCTTCGTCGTGTGCTTCGCCATCGGCGTGTTGATCGGATTTCCGGCGCTGCGGCTGGCCGGCCACTTTCTGGCGCTGGCCACCTTCGCACTGGCGCTGGCGGTACCGCAGCTGCTGAAGTACAAGGCGATCGAGCACCTGACCGGCGGCGTGCAGGGCATCGTGCTGAGCAAACCCGAGCCACCGCTCGAGTTCAGCCTGTTCGGCCAGCCGCTGTCGGCCGACCGCTGGCTGTACTTCTTCACTCTGGCGGTGGCCGCGCTGATGTTCGTGCTGGCGTGGAACCTGCTGCGCGGGCGCGTCGGGCGCGCGCTGGTGGCGATCCGCGACCACCCGATCGCCGCCAGCGCGATGGGCATCAACCTGCCGCTGTACAAGTCGCTGTGCTTCGGCACCTCGGCCGGCACCACCGGGCTGGCCGGCGCCTTGGGCGCGATCGTCGTCGCCTTTGTCTCGCCCGACAGCTTCACCGTGATGCTGTCGATCTTCCTGCTGGTGGGCGTGGTCGTCGGCGGCGTGGCGTCGATCCCCGGCGCGATCTTCGGCGGCATCTTCATCCAATACGTGCCCAACCTGGCCGACCAGTTGTCCAAGTCGGCGCCGGCCGCGATCTATGGCGTGCTGCTGATCGCGTTGATGTACCTGCTGCCCAGCGGCGTGATGGGCGCGCTGAAGCGCTTGAAGCTGCGCCAGCGCGGCGCCGCCGAGGGTTGATCCCGACGCCGCCGCGGCGCGCCTGCCGCTAGCTTCGCAACCACCCCACCGGAGACCTGCCTGATGAAGCTGACATCCATTGCCTGCGTGCTGTACGGCGCGGCCGTGCTGAGCCTGAGCGGCACTGCCCTCGCGCAGAAAAAATACGACCCCGGCGCAAGCGACACCGAGATCGTGATCGGCGCGATCCACCCGTACTCGGGGCCGGCATCGGCTTACGGCGCGATCGGCAAGGCGATCGGCGCGTACTTCGACAAGGTCAACGCCGATGGCGGCATCAACG
>CALBTN010000408.1 GCA_937967345.1 uncultured Rubrivivax sp.
TGCCGCGCGCGCAGCAGTTGTACATCGCGCACGGCTTCATCGTCAAGGTCGGCCTGAAGGGTTTCGAGAACCACTACCCGAAGCAGTTGTCCGGCGGCATGCAGCAGCGCACCGCGATCGCGCGCGCGCTGGCCAACGACCCGCGTATGCTGCTGATGGACGAGCCTTTCGGCGCGCTCGACCACCAGACGCGCGAGCTGATGCAAGAGCTGCTGCTGGGCATCTGGGAAGAGCAGCGCAAGACCGTGCTCTTCGTCACCCACGACATCGACGAGGCGATCTTCATGGCCAGCCGCGTCGTCGTGATGAGCGCGCGGCCCGGGCGCATCAAGCTCGACCGCGCGGTGCCGCTGGCGCACCCGCGCCACTATTCGGTGAAGACGACGCCGGCCTTCGCCGAACTCAAGGCCGAGCTGACCGAAGCGGTTCGCGTCGAGGTGAAGGCGGCGCAGCAGGCGCAGGCGGCGATGGCTTGATCGCGCGGCAGCGCGGCATTGACCTCGCGCACACAATGTGGCGTGATGCACTTCCACGATCCCCCGTGTCCACCCTGTGCGAGGCAATGAACGCCATGTCCGACGACACCTCCGGCCGCACGCCGATCGACGACTTCTCGCAATGCCATGCCGGCATCCTCGGCCGGCTGGGAACGCTGGCCGAATTGCCGGCGCTGCTCGAGCCGGCGGCGCGCGCCCGGCGCCTCGCGGCCGACACGATCGACTTCTTTCGCAACGCGGTCATGGCGCACCACGCCGACGAGGAGAAGCGGCTGTTTCCGGCGGTGCTGGCCGCCGCCGAGCCGGGCGCGGAGCACGACCGCGCCAAATCGCTGGTCGACGCACTGACCGCCGAGCACCGCAAGGTGGAGGCCGCTTGGGCCAGGCTCGAACCCGGGCTGAAGGCGGTGGCCAAGGGCCGCGACGCCGAGCTTGCCCCGGCCGACATCGCGGCGCTGCTGGACACCTACCAGGCCCACGCGCATTTCGAAGAAGACACCTTCTTGCCGCTGGCGCAGACCATCCTGGCGCGCAACAGCGGCGATATGGCGGCGCTGGGCTTCGCGATGCACGCCAGCCACGCGCTGCCCGACGTGATGCGCCGGCTGGGCCGCGCGCTGTGAGCGCCGCGCGGCGCTGACGGCGCTGACACGGCTGGCGGCGCGCAGCGCGCCGGCCAGCAGCGTGGCCGCGGCGGCGATGGCGGACGGCCCCGACCCGCTGCGCCGCTCAGCCGCGCGCCAGGCTCGCGCGCAGCGTCGCGCTCGCGGCCAGCCGGCCGACGCGGATGGCGTTGCAGTTGCGCAGGCCGGGTTCGCACAGGCTGCCCAGCCAGCCGGCCTCGGCGTCGTCGAGCGCGACGAAGCGCTCGATCAGCGCGGCCATCACGACCTCGGCCGCGCGCGCGTTGTTGCCATCGTCGATCTTCAGCGCCACGCCCAGGCCGCGCTCGGGCAGCGCGGCGCAGTACATGCCTTCGGCGCCGACCTTGCAGCACACGCGCTGGCCCAGGCGCTGCATCACCCGGGTATCGAAGCGGTCGCTGCCGCCCACCATGAACGGCGCGTGAGCCACCGCGGCGCGCAAGCGGCGCGCCGCGCGCGCCAGATCGTCGGCCAGCCCGACGCCGGCGGCAACCCGCGCGAAGCCCAGCGCCAGCTGGCGCAGCGGTATCGCATAGGTCGGGATCGAGCAGCCATCGATGCCCCGGGGCGTGCGCGCCAGATCCCAGCCGGTGCTGGCCTGCAGCGCCTGCGTGACTTCGCGCATCACCGCATGGTCGGGCTGCACGTAGCCGGCGATGTGATCGCGCAGCGCCTCGCCCGCCGGCCCGGCGCGGTGGCAGCCCAGGCAGATGAAGCCGGCGTGCTTGCCCGAGCAGTTGTTGTGCAGTGGCGTGGGCGTCTCGCCGCGCGCGGCCATCTGGCGCTGTACCGCCTCGCGGTACGGCCAGTGCGCGCCGCACTCGAGCGCGGTGGCATCGACGCCGGCCTTGGCCAGCATGGCGGCGGCGGTGGCCACGTGCGCCGGCTCGCCGCCGTGCGACGCGCAGGCCAGCGCCAGTTCGTCATCGCTCAGGCCGAAGGCGTCGGCCGCGCCGCTGGCCACCAGCGGCAAGGCCTGAAGCAGCTTGACCGCCGATCGCGGAAACACCGGCCGCGCGATGTCGCCCGCCGCGCACACCAGCGCGCCATCGGCGTCGACGACGGCGAAGGCGCCGCGGTGCGCGGATTCGACGCTGTCGCCGCGCCAGACTTCGACGAGGACCGGGTTGGCCTGCACCGGCGGCACTGTAATGTCGAAATGCCGTGGTCCGCGCCCGCCGCAACAATCGGGCGATGTCTGTGCAGGCGCCATGGCTGCTCGGTGTCGACTTCAGCAGCGCACCCACGCCGCGCAAGCCGATCACGCTGGCGCGCGGCGAGCGCCGCGGCGCATCGGTGTGGCTC
>CALBTN010000409.1 GCA_937967345.1 uncultured Rubrivivax sp.
GCACAGCGGCGCTGGGCCCGAACGCGTAGGCGTCCATGCCCAGACTGCCGCGGGTGTGGCTGGCGTGCAGCCGCAGCGCCGGCGTGCCGCTGCCGCCGGCACCGGCCGCGACGAACCAAGGCAGCAGGTGCTCGTCGCTGGGGTGCATATCCACCGCGTGCGGTGCCTGGCGGCGGTAGTCGAACAGCGCGGGCCAATCGGCGGCGGCCGCGCGCTGATGCACCCACTGGCGAAAGGCCGCGCTCTCGGCGATCTCGGGCAGCTCGGCGTCGTCATGCAGGCCGCGCGCGAAGACGCGCCGCAGGTTGTGCGTGATGCTGCCGCTGCCCATCACCAGCACGCCTTGTGCAGCCAGCGGCGCCAGCGCGGCGCCGAAGTCGAACAGCCGGCGCGGGCTCCAGTCGGGCACGAAGGCCAGCGGCAGCACCGGCACGTCGGCTTGCGGCCACAGGTAGCGCAGCGGTGTCCAGATGCCGTGGTCCAGCCCGCCCTGCCCGGCAAGGTGCGACTCGATGCCGGCCGCGCGCAGCAGCGCCTGGACCTGCGCCGCCAGCGCCGGTGCGCCGGGCGCGTCGTAGCGCAGCGCGTACAGCTGCTCGTCGAAGCCGCCGAAGTCGTACACCGCCTGATGCTGCGCCGCCGCCAGCAGCACCGCAGCGCGGGCCAGCGTGTGCGCCGACAGCGCCAGCACCGCGCGCGGGCGGCCGAACGCGGCATCGATCGCCGGCCCGAGCCGCTGCATGAAAGCGCCAGCGGCGCCCGGTTGCAGCGCGATCATCGGCGAGCCGTGCGAGATGAAGACCGGGCTGATCGCATCCATGCGTGCATTGGATCACCGCCGGCATCGGCGCGGGTTCAGTGCCGCCGCACACAGCGTTCGCCGCCGCGATGAACGCCTTGCTGCGGGATCGGCTAAGGTCGCGTGCCATGCACGATGCCGCCGCCGATACCCGCACCAGCCCCCCCGGCAAGCTCGGCGCCCGCCCGGGTGGCGCCGCCCTGGGCGGGCGCGGCGCCGAGGATCCCGTCCACCGCCCGCCGTCGATCGCCGCATTGGCCTGGCGGCGCACCCTGCGCGATCTGCGCGCGGGCGAGCTGCGGCTGCTGGCGCTGGCGGTGCTGCTGGCGGTGGCGGCGCTGAGCGCGGTAGGCTTCTTCGCCGACCGCATGAACCAGGGGCTGAGCCTGGGCGCGGCCGCGCTGCTCGGCGGCGATGCGGTCATCGGCAGCGACCAGCCGACACCGGCCGAGCTGGTGCAGCGCGCGCAGGCGCTGGGGTTGCGCAGCGCCACCAGCGCCGGCTTTCCGAGCATGGGCCGCGCGCCCGACGAGCTTGGCGGCGCGTCCCGGCTGGTCGCGGCCAAGGCGGTAAGCGACGCCTATCCGCTGCGTGGCGAGCTGCGCCTGAAGGCCGCGGCCGACGCGGCCGAACGCGAGGTCGCCGGCGCGCCGGCGCGCGGCACGGTGTGGGTCGATCAAGCTTTGCTGGAAGCGTTGCAGCTGCGCGTCGGTGACGATCTGCTGCTCGGCGACTGCGCGCTGCAGATCGCGCAGATCATCGTGCTCGAGCCCGACCGCGGCATCGGCTTCATGAGCTTCGCGCCGCGCGTGCTGCTCAACCAGGCCGACCTGGCCGCCACCGGGCTGATCCAGCCGGCCAGCCGCGTCAGCTACCGCCTGGCGCTGGCCGCACCGCCGGGGCGCGAGACGGCGCTGCGCGATTTCATCGCCTGGACCGAGCAGCGCATCGCGGCCGGCGCCTGGCGCGGCGTGCGCGTCGAGTCGCTGGAAAGCGGCAACCCGCAGATGCGCCAGACGCTGGACCGCGCGCACAAGTTCCTCAACCTGGTGGCGCTGCTGGCCGCGCTGCTGGCGGCGGTGGCGGTGGGCATCGCCTCGCGCGACTTCGCCCAGCGCCATCTCGACGACTGCGCGATGCAGCGCGTGCTCGGCCTGTCGCAGGCGCGCATTGCCGGGGCCTTCACGCTGCAGTTCGTTGGTGTCGGCGGCCTGGCCAGCGTGGCCGGCGTGCTGCTGGGCTTTGGCGTGCACTACGTGTTCGTCGTGCTGCTGGCCGGGCTGGTGCACACCGCGCTGCCGCCGCCCGGAGTCTGGCCGGCGCTGTTCGGGCTGGGCGTGGGCATGACCCTGCTGCTGGGCTTCGGCCTGCCGCCGGTGCTGCAGCTGGCGCGCGTGCCGCCGCTGCGCGTCATGCGGCGCGACGTCGGCACGCTCAAGGCGTCGTCGGCGCTGGTGCTGGCCGCCGGCGGCGCCGGCTTCGTCGCGCTGCTGCTGGCGGTGTCGTCGGACATCCGGCTGGGCCTGATCGCGGTCGGCGGCTTCGCCGCGGCGGTGGCGCTGTTCGCGCTGCTGTCGTGGCTGGCGGTGCAGGGGCTCAAGCGCGCGGTGCCCGAGGTCGGCGCCCCACGCTGGTGGACCTTTGGCGCCAGCGCGCCGCGCTGGCTGGTGCTGGCCACGCGCCAGATCGCCGCGCGTCCGGCGTTCGCGGTGCTGCAGGTGTCGGCGCTGGCGGTGGGGCTGCTGGCGCTGGTGCTGCTGGTGCTGCTGCGCACCGACTTGATCGACGGCTGGCGCCAGGCGACGCCGCCCGATGCGCCGAACCGCTTCGTCATCAACCTGCAGCCCGACCAGGTCGAGCCCTTCCAGCACGCGCTGGCCGCGGCCGGGGTCGTGCGCTACGACTGGTTCCCGATGATCCGCGGCCGGCTGGTGGCGATCAACGGCCGGCCGGTCAACGAAACCAGCTTCAGCGAGGACCGCGCGCGCCGGCTGGTCGAGCGCGAGTTCAACCTGAGCCACGGCGCCGCAGCGCCAGCGCACAACACGATCAGCGCCGGGCGCTGGACGCCCGACGAAGCCGGCGCCGTCAGCGTCGAGGACGGCCTGGCCGCCACGCTCGGGCTGAAGCTGGGCGACACGCTGCGCTTCGACATCGCCGGCCAGATGCACGACGCGCGCATCACCAGCCTGCGCAAGGTCGACTGGGCATCGATGCGGGTGAACTTCTTCGTCATGTTCCCGCTGGCCGACATGGCGGGACTGCCGGTGACCTACATCAGCGCGTTTCGCGCACCGCCCGGGCACGGCTTCGACAACGCGTTGAGCCGGCAGTTTCCCAACATCACCAACGTCGACATCAGCGCGTCGATCGGCCAGCTGCAGACGGTGCTCGACCAGGTGGTGCGCGCGGTGGAGTTCCTGTTCGGCTTCACGCTGGCCGCCGGGCTGGTGGTGCTGTTCGCGGCCGTCAGCGCCACGCGCGAGGCGCGCGCGCGCGAGTTCGGCCTGATGCGCGCGCTGGGCGCCAGCGCCCAGCTGCTGGCGCGGGTGCAGCGCACCGAGCTGCTCGGCGTGGGCGCGCTGGCCGGGCTGCTGGCGTCGCTGGCGGCCATCGCGGTGGGCTGGACGCTGGCGCGATACGCCTTCGAGTTCGCCTGGACCGCCTCGCCCTGGGTGCCGTTGATCGGCGCGCTGGCCGGCGCACTGCTGGCGCTGGCGGCGGGCTGGTGGGGGCTGCGCGAGGTGCTGCGCCGGCCG
>CALBTN010000410.1 GCA_937967345.1 uncultured Rubrivivax sp.
GATCACCGCTGGGTGCTGCCCGGTTCGGCCTTGCTGGGCGCCAGCCTGGTGTTGCTGGCCGATTCGGTGGCCCGCACCGTGGCCGCTCCAGCCGAGCTGCCGCTGGGTGTGCTGACGGCGCTGGTGGGGGTGCCGTTCTTTCTGTTGTTGTTGCGGGGTGGGCATGGCCGACGTCTGTGAGCGAAGCAGATGCCATGCCCCGAGCGTGGGCGCTGCCATGGACGGTGGCTTGTGTGCCGAGGGCGTGGGGGTTCGCGTGGCAGGCCAGTCGCTGCTCGACGGCGTGCACGCGGCGCTGCAGGCGCTGTGCGACGCCGAGCCAGCGGCCGACGCGCTGGCCGGCCGCGCGCTCGACGCGCTGCAGCCGCTGACGCACTTCGACACCCGGCTCGGCGCCGTGGTCGAGGTGCTGCTGGGCGCGCAGGCGCAGCTGCGCGACGCCGCGCACGAACTGCAGGCCTACCTGCGCCGCGCCGAGCCCGACCCGGCGCGGCTGGCCGAGCTCGATGCGCGGCTGCCGGCCTGGCTGTCGCTGGCGCGGCGCTACCGCTGCCCGCCGGCCGAGCTGCCCGCGCTGCGCGCGCGCTGGCAAGACGAGCTGCGCGGCCTGGACGCCGCGGCCGACCTGGATGCGTTGCACGCCGCGCAGCAGCAGGCCGAGGCCGCCTGGCGCGCCGAGGCGCTGCGCATCGGCAAGCTGCGCCGACTGGCGGCACCCAAGCTCGCCGCCGCGGTGACGCAGGTGATGCAGCAGCTGGGCATGGCCGGCGGGCGCTTCGACGTCGAGCTGGTGGCCACCGATGCGCCGCAGTCCTTCGGCCTGGAAAGTGCCGAGTTCGCGGTCGCCGGCCACGCCGGCAGCAGCGCGCGCCCACTGGCCAAGGTGGCCTCGGGCGGCGAACTGTCGCGGCTGGCGCTGGCGGTGGCGGTCAGCACCTGCCGCGCCGGCGCTGCCACGCCGACGCTGATCTTCGACGAGATCGATGCCGGCGTCGGCGGCAGCGTCGCGTACCAGGTCGGCCGGCTGATGAAGCAGCTCGGCGCCAGCACCCAGGTGCTGGCGGTGACGCACCTGGCGCAGGTGGCGGCCTGCGCCGACCAGCACTTCGTCGTCGCCAAGAGTCTGCACGGCGGCGCCACGCGCAGCGAAGTGCGGCCGGTCAGCGGCGAAGAACGTGTCGCCGAGGTCGCGCGCATGCTCGGCGGCGAGCGGCTGGCCGGCACCAGCCGCGCCCACGCGCAGGCGATGCTCGACGGCCGCGGTGGCGACGACGGCAGCGATGCCGGCGCTGGCCGCGGCGGCAGCGCCGTCACGCCGGCAAAGGCCGTGCGCAGCGCGGTGCGCTCGCGGTGAGCCAGGCCGCGGCGCCGCAACCCGCATCGCCGGTGCCGCCCGGCGATGACAGCCGCGAGGTGGTGCTGATCACCGGCATCTCCGGCTCGGGCAAGTCGGTGGCGCTGCACGCGCTCGAGGACGCCGGCTACTTCTGCGTCGACAACCTGCCGCCCGAGCTGCTGCGCGAGCTGCTGCGGCTGGAGCACGAGCGGCGCACGCGGCGCATCGCGATCGAGGTCGACGTGCGCAACGCCGAGGCCTTGCCGCAGCTGGTGCCGCTGATGCGCCAGCTGCAAGGCGAGGGCATCTACGTGCGTTCGCTGTTCCTCGATGCCACTACCGATGCGCTGCTGCGGCGCTTCTCCGAGACGCGCCGGCCGCACCCGCTGTCGGCGCTCGCACCGGGCCCGGCGGCCGCCCAGGTGCTGAGCGACGCGATCGAGATCGAGCGCGAGCTGCTGTCGGCGGTGCGCGAGGTCTCCACCGTGATCGACACCAGCCAGCTGCGCCCGGCGCAGTTGCGGCGCTGGGTGCGCGAGCTGGTGGGCGTGCGCGGCGCGGCGCTGACGCTGGTGTTCGAGTCGTTCGCGTTCAAGCACGGCGTGCCGCTGGATGCCGACTTCGTGTTCGACGTGCGCGTGCTGCCCAACCCGCACTACATCCGCGAGCTGCGGCCGTTGACCGGCCGCGACGCGTCGGTGGCCGCCTACCTGCAGGCCCAGCCCGACGTGCGCGACATGCTCGACGGCATCGAGGGCTTCCTGCGGCGCTGGCTGCGCGGCTTCGAGGAAGACCAGCGCAGCTACCTCAGCGTGGCCATCGGCTGCACCGGCGGCCAGCACCGTTCGGTGTACCTGAGCGAGACGCTCGCCCGGCGTTTCGCCTGGCACGGCACGACGCTGCTGCGCCACCGCGAGCTGGATCCGCGCAGCTGAACGCGCGCGCAGCGACCGCCATGGCCGAGGCCGAGCGCATCGAGGCATTGCCGCTGTTTCCGCTGCGCACCGTGCTGTTTCCGGGCGGGCTGCTCGCGCTGAAGGTGTTCGAGGCGCGCTACCTTGATCTGGTGGCCGAATGCCTGCGCCGCGGCCGGCCGTTTGGCGTGGTGTGTCTGGTGCACGGCACCGAGGTACGGGATGCCGCGGCGCCGCCGGTGCGCTTCGAGCCGATCGGCGTCCTGGCGCGCTTGCTCGAGGTCGACAGCGAGCACGCCGGGGTGCTGCAGGTGCGCTGCATCGGCGGCCGGCGCTTCCGGCTGGACGGCGCCGCCGTGCAGCAGGCCGACGGGCTGTGGCTGGGCCGCGCCGCGCTGCTCGCCGACGACGCCTGCGTCGCGCCGGTCGCGGCACTGCGCGCCAGCGTGCAGGCGCTGGACGAAGCGATCACCACGCTGCGCGCGCGCGGCAGCCTGCCGTTCGCGCTGCCGCACCGCCTCGACGACGCCGGCTGGGTGGCCAACCGCTGGTGCGAGATCCTGCCGCTGACGCTGGCCGACAAGCAGGCGTTGATGGCGCTGGACGACCCGCTGCAGCGGCTGCAGCGGGTGCACGACTACCTGCGCGCCAAGGGCGTGGTCGCCGCGTAGCCGGCCAGCAGCTTGCGCACCGGCGCGCTCAGGCCCAGTTGCAGCGCGGCGTCCAGTTCGACCCAGCGCCCGCTCGGCAGGCTCGCGGCCAAGGCTTCGACGCGGCGCGCACCCAGCTGCGCCGGCAGCTGCCAGCGCAGCGGCTGCAGCGTCCAGTCGAAATGCGTCAGCGCGTGCTCGATCGTGGCCAGCGCTTCGCCGCTGCCGGGCCAGCCTTGCAGATGTCGCTGCAGCGCCTCGGCCGAATCGAACTGCGGCAGGCTCCACAGCCCGGCCCACACGCCCTGCGCCGGGCGCCGCACCAGCCACACCCGGTTGCCGTGCTGCAGCCACAGCAGCGCATGCTGCTGCGTGCCGCGCCGCGTGCGGCGGGTCTTGTGCGGGTAGGCGCGCACGTTGCCCTCGCGCCGCGCGACGCACGATTCGGCCAGCGGACAACGCCCGCACTGCGGCTGGCGCACGGTACAGACTGTCGCGCCCAGGTCCATCAGGCCCTGGGTGTAGCGTTCGATGCCGCGCGCGGGCAGCAGCGATTGCGCGAGTTGCCACAACGCGCGCTCGTTGGCGGCCAGCGCCAGATCGGCGCCGAAGCCGAGCGCGCGAGTCAGCACGCGCTTGACGTTGCCGTCCAGGATGGCCACGCGCTCGCCCCAGCAGAACGCGGCGATCGCGGCCGCGGTCGAGCGGCCGATGCCGGGCAGCCGGGCAAGCGCGTCGCTGCCGCGCGGAAAGACGCCGCCATGCTGCTGCACCACCTGCTGCGCGCAGCGGTGCAGGTTGCGCGCGCGGCTGTAGTAGCCCAGCCCGCTCCACAGCGCCAGCACGTCGTCCAGCGGCGCCGCGGCCAGCGCGTGCACGCTCGGATAGCGCTGCACGAAGCGCAGGTAGTAGTCGCGCACCGTGGCCACTTGGGTCTGCTGCAGCATCACTTCGGACAGCCACACGCGGTAGGGGTCGCGGCTGCCCTGCCAGGGCAGGTCGTGGCGGCCATGCAGCCGCTGCCAGCGCGACACGCGCTGCGCGAGGGTCGACATCAATCGACGCTGGCGAGCGCCTCGTGCGCGGCCGGCGCTGCCGCCGCAGGGGTCGGCTGCGCGCTCGCCCGGGCGCTGGCCGGGGCTGCCGTACTGCCGCCGGCCGGGACTGTGGGCACGCCGCTTGCCGCGGCGAGCGCTTGCCCGGTCAGCGCATCGAGCTGATGCTGCAACGCGGCCAGCCGCTGGCCTTGCTGTTCCAGCTCGCCCAGGCGCTGCTCGAGCTCGCCGGATGCGCTGCGGATGCGCTGCAGGCCGTCGCGGCGGCGGGCAAAGCCGTCGCGCCGCGTGCGCAGCTGCTGCTCGATCTGCGCGCTGGTGGTCTTGTGCCACAGCTCGATTGCGCCGGCCGCGCCTTCGAAGACGACGCGCAGCTTGGACAGCAGCATGCGCTGGAACTGCTCGTTGAAGGCGGCACCGGACAGCCGCCAGGCCTGGGTCGGCGCCAGATGGCCGGCGCAGCTGCGCTCGATCGACGCGAGCTCGCCGGCGAAGCGCTGCAGCAGCGGCGGCTCGGTCAGCGCGAAGGCGAAGCCGAATTCGGCGTTGAGCTGGCGGAAGCTCGCGTCCAGCATCTGGCGGATCTCGCCGGCATGGCGCGCGGCGTCGGCCAGCGCGCTGCGCAAGCGCGTACACAGCAGCGCGAAGGGCTTGCGCGCACCGAGGTGCAGCGGCGTGGCCGCCATCGCCGCGCGCATGGCCGCGAGCTCGCTGCGCAGGCCGTCGCTGCCCAGCGCCGCCAGCGCGGCGTGCACCTGGCGCTGATGGACCGCACGCAGCGCTGCCATGCGCGCGCTGCAGCGCTCGAAGTCGGCTGCCTCGGCCTCGAGCCGCTGCAGCAGCAGTTGCACCTTGCCGTGGCTCTTGCCGCGCAGGCCGCGCAGCTCGAGCGCCTGTTCGGCGTGCTGGCGGCGCTGGTCGGCGACGCGGTGCGACGCGATGCGATGCAGCCCTTGCAGCGCCGCCGCCGCGCTGTGGCCCAGCACCTCACGCTGGCGCGGCAGCAACTCGCCGGCCAACGCCGCTTCGAGCGCGGGCAGGCCGCTGCGTTGCAGCGCTGCGTCGTCGGCACCGATGCGCGCGGCCAGCGCGTCGCGCGCCGACAGCGCATAGACGCGCTGCGCCGGCAGCTGCAGCGCCTGCGCGATGTCGTGCCGCTGCGCCTGCAGCTGTGCCGCGACCGCCTGTGCCGGCGACAACGGATCGGCCAGCGTGTCGACCTTGTTGAGCACGGCGAAGCGTTCGACTCCGGGGGTGCTGCAGTGTTCGCGCCACAGCCCGAGGTCGGAGCGCGACACGCCGGTGTCGGCGCCCAGCACGAAGACGATCGCGTGCGCGCTGGGCAGCAGCGCGAGCGTCAGCTCCGGCTCGGCGCCCACCGCGTTCAGCCCCGGCGTGTCGATCACGACCAGCCCGCGCTGCAGCAGCGGGTGCGCATAGTTGACCAGCGCGTGGCGCCAGGCCGGCACCTCGACGCTGCCGTCGTCCAGCCGCGGCGGGTTCAGCTGCGGCTGGCTGTCGCTCCACAGCCCCAGCGCCGCGGCCTGTGCGGTGCTGACGCGGCGGGTCTGCGCCACCTGCTGCATTGCCGCGACCAGGCCATCGGCGTCGTGCGGATCCAGCGGCAACCGCTGCCAGGCCGCCGGCTGCTCGCGCAGCTCGGCCAGCGAGGCGCCGCCCAGCCGGGTGTCGATCGGCAACAGCGCCAGCTCGTTCGGTTGCGCGGCATCGAACTGCAGCTGCACCGGGCACATCGTGGTGCGTCCGGGCGTGGCCGGCAACACGCGCCGGCCGGTGTCGGCGAAGAAGATCGCGTTCAGCAGCTCGGACTTGCCGCGCGACACCTCGGCCACGCAAGCCAGCACCAGCCGGTCGGTGCCGAGCCGGCGCTGCAGCCCGAGCAGCGCCGCCGTGGTGGCCGCATCGCCCAGCCCGTTGGCGTCGACGAAGTGCGCGAGCGTGCGCAACTGGCGCTGCAGCGTGCGACGCCAGCCCGACTGTGCGTCGAGTTGATGTTCCAGGGTGTGCTTCATCGTCGCCGAATGGAGCGTTGTGCCCCGGCACCATCGTTCAGGGCATGCTAGCCGAGCGCCCGCGGTGCGGGCGGGCCGCGAAACAACTGCTGACGGCTGGCTTCGTGCAGCTTTGCTCAGAGTCTGTGAAGTATCCCGGCGCGCCCGAGCGGGTGTGGCGGAATGCTCTGCAGACTCTCAACCGCGCCGCTGGCAGGCCGGACAAAGGTAGGTCGCGCGCTGCGCCTGCACGATGCGCCGCAGCGTCGCACCGCAGCGCCGGCACGGCTGGCCCGCGCGGCCGTAGACCTGGGCCTGCTGCTGGAACTCGCCGGCCGCGCCGTGGGCATCGCTGAAGTCGCGCAGCGTCGAGCCGCCAAGCTCGAGCGCGCGCGACAGCGTGGCGCGCAGCGCCGCCAGCAGCCGCTCGCAGCGTGCCAGGCTGAGCCGGTCGCAGCGCGTGCGCGGATCGATGCCGGCTTCGAACAGCGCTTCGCAGGCGTAGATATTGCCTGCACCCACCACCACCTGCCCGCCCAGCAACAAGGCCTTGATCGAGGTCTGGCGCCGCTTGCACGCGGCGTGCAGCCGCTGCGGCGTGAGCGCCGGATCGAAGGGCTCGGCGCCCAGCCGCTGCAGCAGCGTGGCGGCCGGTGCCGCGTCGATCGCGCTCGACCACAGCACCGCACCGAAGCGGCGCGGGTCGGTCAGGCGCAGCGTGCCGTGGCTGGTGTGCAGATCGAAGTGCGCGTGCGGCCCGGGCTCGCCCGCGCGATCCAGCAGCGCTAGCGATCCCGACATGCCCAGGTGCAGCAGCAACCCGCCGGCGCGTCCGGCCGGCGTCGAACCCTCGCCGGGGCGCAGCGGCAGCCAAAGGTACTTGCCGCGGCGCGTGATCT
>CALBTN010000411.1 GCA_937967345.1 uncultured Rubrivivax sp.
CGGTGCCCAGCGTGGCCACCACCAGCGCCTGCGTCTCGCCGCGCGTGAACAGCGCCGAGCCGTGGGTGCGCGGCAGCACGCTGTTGCGGATTTCGATCGGGCGCACGGTACGCGTGTCGCGGCCGTCGATGCGCGGCTCGCCGGCCAGGATCTGGCTGCGCACGATGCGCGCTTCGATGTCGAACAGCAGCGCTTCGACCTTGACGGCGTCGAACTCGGCGCCTTCGGCCTTCAGCGCGGCCAGCACGTTGGCGTAGGCCTCGCGGCAGGCTTGCGTGCGCGATTGTTTGCTGCGGATCTGGTAGGCCGCGCGCAGCGGGCCTTCGGCCAGCGCGTTGAGCTTGGCGATGAAGGGCTCGTCCTTGGCCGGCGCCTTCCAGTCCCATTCGGGCTTGCCGGCGTCGCGCACCAGCTCGTTGATGGCGGCGATGGCGACCTTGCCCTGCTCGTGGCCGAAGACCACCGCGCCGAGCATGACCTCTTCGCTGAGCATGTCGGCTTCGCTTTCCACCATCAGCACCGCGGCCTCGGTACCGGCGACCACCAGGTCGAGCTTGGAATCGGCCAGCTGCGTCTTGCCCGGGTTGAGCACGTATTCGCCGTTGACGTAGCCCACGCGCGCCGCGCCGATCGGGCCGTCGAAGGGGATGCCGCTGATGGCCAGCGCCGCGCTGGTGCCGATCATCGCGGCGATGTCGGCCTGCACCTCGGGGTTCAGGCTGAGCACGTGCACGATCACCTGCACTTCGTTATAGAAGCCTTCGGGGAACAGCGGGCGGATCGGCCGGTCGATCAGCCGGCAGGTCAGGATCTCGAGCTCGCTCGGACGGCCCTCGCGCTTGAAGAAGCTGCCGGGGATCTTGCCGGCGGCGTAGGTCTTCTCGGTGTAGTCGACGGTGAGCGGGAAGAAGTCCTGCCCGGCCTTGGCTTCGGTCTTGGCCACCACCGTGGCCAGCACCACCGTGCCTTCGATGGACACCACCACCGCGCCGCTGGACTGGCGCGCGATCTCGCCGGTTTCCAGCGTGACGTTGTGTTGCCCCCATTGGAAGGTCTTGGTGACCTTGTTGAACAGGCTCATGTCATCTCCTTGTCGGTTGCGGCACGCTTGGCGGTGGTGCCTGGACCAGGAGCGGGCCGTGGTTGGCGGCATGCCATTCCAGTGAAACCAGTTGCCTGGCGCCGGTGGAATGACACAGCAGCGTTCAACCCCTGCCCTGCTCCGCACAGGCATGCGCAGCCACTGCCGCGCGCGCCTGTGCGACGGCGCCTACTTGCGCAGGCCCAGCTTGGCGATCAGCGCGGTGTAGCGCTCGGCGTCCTTGTCCTTCAGGTAGGCCAGCAGCCGCTTGCGCTGGTTCACCAGCTTGAGCAGGCCGCGGCGGCCGTGGTGATCCTTCAGGTGCTGCTTGAAGTGCGGCGTCAGCTCGTTGATGCGCGCGGTGAGCAACGCCACCTGCACTTCGGGGGAACCGGTGTCGGCCGCGCCGCGCGCGTGGGACTTGATGATCTCGGCGACTTGCGCGCTGTCCATGCTCATGGGATTTCCTACTGTGGGGAATCCGCCCAGGCAACGCGATGCTGCAGCGCTGTGACGGTTTCCGTGCCTACTTGCGAATACAGGTGAAACCGACCCGTACCGTGCCTTGCCTGCGGCAGCCGCAAGGGCTGCGGGCGCAGGACGCGCGGGATTATAGGGCAAGGGCTCGCGCCAGCCGCTGCACGCCGGCATCCAGGCGTTGCGGATCGCGCGACGCAAAACACCAGCGCAACCAGCCCTCGCCCTCGTCGCCGAAGGCCACGCCCGGCGCCAGCCCCAGCCCGTACTGGCGCACCAGCAGCTTGGCGAAGGCCAGCGAATCGCTGCGGCCGTGCACCCGCAAGAAGGCATACATGCCGCCACGCGGGTGGCTGACCTCGACGCCGGGCAGGGCCTGCAACTGTCCGATCAGGCGGTCGCGGCAGCCGTGCAGGCGCCGCTGCAGCCGCGGCACGAACTCGGGGGCGATATCCAGCGCCGCCATGCCGCCGCGCTGCACGAACGCCGGCGCACACGAGGTGTTGAACTCGATCAGCTTGCCGATGGCGTCCAGATGGCCGCGCGGCAGCACCAGCCAACCCAGCCGCCAGCCGGTCATCAGGAAGCTCTTGGAAAAGCTGTGGACGACGATCAGGCGATCGGCATCCGACGCGAGGTCCAGGAAGCTCGGCGCCACGGCGCCGGCACCGCTGGCCGCGCCAACCGGCGGCTCGCCGCGTGCGCCGCCGTCGAAGTACAGCCGCTCGTAGACCTCGTCGGCGACGATCCAGGTGCCGGTGCGGCGGCAGCGCGCCAGGATCGTGCGCTGCTCGTCGCGCGACAGGGTCCAGCCGGTGGGGTTGTTGGGCGCGTTCAGCAACAGCACCCGCGTGGCCGGCGTGATGGCGTCGAGCAGCGCATCCAGATCGAGCTGCCACTGCCCGTGCCGCGGCTGCAGCGCCACGCGCCGCACCCGGGCACCCATGATTCGTGCCTGGGCCGTCAGGTTCGGCCACAGCGGCACCACCGCTGCCACCTCGTCGCCGGCTTCGACGAGCAGCTGCATCGCCAGCATCAGCGCGTTCACGCCGGACGACGTGACGGCGATGCGCTCGGCGTCCACCGCAGCATGCAAGCCGCTGCAGTAGTCGGCCAGCTTCGTGCGCAACTCGGGCAGGCCGAGGTTGTGCGCGTAGAAGGTCTCGCCGGCGTCGAGCGAGCGCATCGCGGCTTGGCGCACCGGCTCGGGCGTGACCTCATCGCTTTCGCCGAACCAGAACGCAAGCACGTCGTCGCAGCCGATGCCGGCGTTGGCGACTTCTCGGATCTTGGATGCGGGCAATCGGGCAATGGCGTCGCGCATGGGTGCAAGGGCTTCGATGCTTTTGATGCAGGGACTTGACGCAGGGCAAACGCCGCTGCGCTTGAAATGTGGCGCGCCGCGCCCACGTGGGATTCATCGGCGGCGGCGTGGTTGTTGCCGCGGCCGGCAAACCATTCTAGGAGTGAGCATGTTCCTCGTACCGATGACCCGCAACTCTGAACTCGCGCGCAGCTTCGACCGCCTGTTCGACGAGAGCTTCGAGCGCTTCTTCGCGCCGTCCCAGGCCGCCCAGGGCAGCACGATGCGCAGCCCGGCGCTGGACGTCGCCGAGTCCGACACCGCCTACACCGTCAGTGTGGAACTGCCCGGCGTCACCAAGGACGACGTCAAGGTCAGCATCGACGGGCGCCGCGTCAGCATCGAGGCGCAAACGCGCAAGGAAGAAGAAAAGAAAGAAGGCGACCGCGTCGTCTATCGCGAGCGCTCGATGGCCAGCTACGCGCGCAGCTTCACCGTGGCTGCCGACATCGACCAAAGCGCGTCGGCCGCCAAGCTCGAAAACGGCGTGCTGACGCTGACGCTGACCAAGCGCGGCGCACCCGCCAGCGCTCAATTGACGGTCAGCTGAAGCTGGGCTTTCGCGGGCGCGAGACGGCAACGGCTCACGCCCGCGTCAGCTCCCAGCGCGGGAGCACGTCGAAGGCGCCCGAGGTCTGCGCCACCGCGAGCCCCGCCTGCCAGCGCAGCGCCGCGGCCAGCGCGATCATCGCGCCGTTGTCGGTGCAAAGCGACGGCGGCGGATAGTGCACCGCCGCGCCGAGGCGTTCGCACTGAGCATCCAGGCGCTCGCGCAGCCGGCGGTTCGCACCCACGCCGCCGGCCACCACCAGCGTGCGCAGCCCGGTCGCGCGCAGCGCGCGCAGTGCCTTCGCGCACAGCACGTCGACGATTGCGGCCTGGGCGCTGGCGGCCATGTCGGCGCGCTGCGCTGGCGTTGGATGCGCACCCAGCCGGCCCAGGCGCACCGCGACCGCGGTCTTCAGCCCGGCGAAGGAGAAGTCGCAGTCCGCCTTGTGCAGCAGCGGGCGCGGCAGATCGAAGGCATCGCAGCGCCCTTGGCGGGCGAGCTCGGCCAATGCCGGGCCGCCGGGGTAGCCCAGCCCGAGCAGCTTGGCGCTCTTGTCGAAGGCCTCGCCGGCGGCATCGTCGATGGTCTCGCCCAGCAGTTCGTAGCGGCCGACGCCGTCGACGCGCATCAGCTGGGTGTGCCCGCCCGACACCAGCAGCGCGACAAACGGGAAGCGCGGCGCATCGCTGCCCAGGAACGGCGACAGCAAGTGCCCTTCAAGATGGTGGATGCCCAGCGCCGGCTTGCCCAGCGCCTCGGCCAGCGCCACCGCCACGCCCGCACCCACGAGCAGGGCGCCGGCCAGCCCGGGGCCCCGGGTGTAGGCCACCAGGTCGATGTCGGCCAGCGTCAGCGCCGCCTCGGCCAGCACCTGCCGTGTCAACGGCAGCACGCGCCGGATGTGGTCGCGCGAGGCCAGCTCGGGCACGACGCCGCCGTAGGCGCGGTGCATGTCGATCTGGCTGTGCAGCGCATGGGCGCAAAGCCGCGGCACCGGGCCGCCGCCCAGGCTGACGATCGCGACGCCGGTCTCGTCGCACGAACTCTCGATGCCGAGGATGTTCATCCTCAGCGGTGTTCGCGCGCGTGGTTGATGGTGTACTTGGGCAGCTCGATCGTGACGTCGTCTTGCGCCAGGATCGCCTGGCACGACAGGCGCGAAGTGGGCGTCAAACCCCAGGCGCGGTCGAGCAGGTCTTCTTCGGACTCGTCCATCTCGCCCAGCGAATCGAAACCCTCGTGCACGATCACGTGGCAGGTGGTGCAGGCGCAGCTCATCTCGCAGGCGTGCTCGATCGGGATGTCGTTCTCGACCAGCGCCTCGCAGATCGAGGTGCCGCTGGCGGCGTCAATCTCGCCGCCTTCGGGACACAGCTCGGGATGGGGCAGGATGCGGATGTGCGGCACGGCGGGCTTTCGGTTCAGACGTCCTCGATGCTGCGGCCCGACAGCGCCTCGCGGATGCCGCGGTTCATGCGCGCGGCGGCGAACTCCTCGGTGCCGCGGGCCAGCGACTCGACCGCGGCGTTGATCGCCCCGTGGTCCGCCCCGCCGGCAAGTTCTTGCAGCGCGGCCATCAGGCGGTCGATCTGCTGACGCTGCGCGGCGCTGAGCAACGCGCCATCGGCGTCCAGCGCCGAGCGCGTCGCCAGCAGCATGCGCTCGGCCTCGACCCGCGCCTCGCGCAGCGCGCGCTGGCGCATGTCCTGCTGCGCGTGGGTGAAACCCTCGCGCAGCATCTGCGCGATCTGCTCGTCGCCCAGCCCGTAGCTGGGCTTGACCACCACGTTGGCGTGCACGCCGCTCAGCGTCTCCTTGGCCGCCACGCTGAGCAACCCGTCGGCGTCGACCTGGAAACTGACGCGGATGCGCGCCGCGCCGGCGGCCATCGGCGGGATGCCGCGCAACTCGAAGCGCGCCAGCGAGCGGCAGTCGGCGACCAGCTCGCGCTCGCCCTGCACCACGTGGATCGCCATCGCGGTCTGGCCGTCTTGGTAGGTGGTGAACTCCTGCGCCTTGGCCACCGGGATGGTGCTGTTGCGCTCGATGATGCGTTCGACCAACCCGCCCATGGTTTCGATGCCCAGCGACAGCGGGATCACGTCCAGCAGCAGCAGCTGCCCGTCAGGGGCGTTGCCCGACAAGGCCTCGGCCTGCACCGCCGCGCCCAGCGCCACCACCTCGTCGGGGTTGAGGTTGGTCAGCACGCGCGCGGCGCCTTGCTCGCCGAGGAAGGCGGCCACCGCGCGGCGCACCATCGGCATGCGCGTGGCACCGCCGACCATGACGACGCCCAGCACCTCGTCGCGCGTGACGCGAGCGTCGCGCAACACCCGGCGCAGCACCGCGAGCATGCGTTCGAGCAGCGGGCTGGCCAGCGTCTCGAGCTCGACGCGCGTGAGCTCGGCGCGCAGGTCGCCATCATCCAGCGGACAGTGCATCACGCCGCGATCGTGGTCGCTCAGCGTCTCGCGCACGCGCCGCGCCGCCAGCAGCAGGTTGGCCTTGTCCTGGGCGCTCGTGGCGCGGCGGCCGGCCTGGCGCAGCGCCCAATCGGCCAGCAGGTGGTCAAAATCGTCGCCGCCCAGCGCCGCGTCGCCGCCGGTGGCCACCACCTCGAATACACCGTGCGTCAGCCGCAGCAGCGACACGTCGAAGGTGCCGCCGCCCAGGTCGAACACCGCGTACAGCCCCTCGCTGCCGTGGTCCAGCCCGTAGGCCACCGCGGCGGCGGTGGGCTCGTTGATCAGGCGCAGCACCTTCAGCCCGGCCCACTGCGCGGCGTCCTTGGTGGCCTGGCGCTGGGCGTCATCGAAATAGGCCGGCACCGTGATCACCGCGCCGAAGACATCGGCGTCGAAGGTGTCCTCGGCGCGCTGGCGCAGCGTGGCCAGGATCTCGGCAGAGATCTCCACCGCCGTCTTCGGCCCCTGCCGCGTGCGCACCGCGACCATGCCGGGCTGATCGACCAGGTCGTACGGCAGCTGCTCGGCGCCGCGCAGATCGGCCAGGCGCCGGCCCATCAGGCGTTTGGCCGACGCGATGCTGTTGGCTGCGTCTTCGGCCTGGTGCGCGCGCGCGTCGTGGCCGACCTGGCGGGCCTGGCCGTCGAGGTAGCGCACCACCGACGGCAGCAGCACGCGCCCCTGCGCATCGGGCAGGCACTCGGCCACGCCATGGCGTACCGCGGCCACCAGCGAGTGCGTGGTGCCCAGGTCGATGCCCACTGCGATGCGCCGCTGGTGCGGGTCGCTCGCCTGGCCGGGTTCGGAGATCTGCAGCAGCGCCATGGCGAGCAATCAGCGCTCCACCGCTTCCAGCCGGTCTTCGATCTCATGGCGAAAGCGCGCGACGAACATCAGCGCGCGCAACTGCTGCGCGGCGGCCGGCGTGTCGCCTGCCGCATCGAGCTGGTGCTGCAGCCGCGCCATCAGCGTGCGTTCGTGCTCGGCCACCTCGGCTTGCAGCGCCTGCACCGCGGCCGGTTGCGCCGCCTCGTCGAGCGCCTCGCGCCACGCCAGCTGCTGCTGCAGGAACTCCACCGGCATCGCGGTGTTGCGCTCGGCCTGGATCGGCACGCCGCGGCGTTCGCACAGGTAGCCGCCGCGCTGCAGCGGATCCTTCAGCCGCCGGTAGGCCTCGTTGACGCGCACCGACCACTGCATCGCGATGCGCTGCGCGGCCGCGCCCTGCGCGGCAAAACGATCCGGGTGCACCTGCGCTTGCAGCTCGCGCCTGCGCTGCTCGAGCAGCGCGGAGTCGAGCGCGAAGCGTTCGGGCAGGCCGAACAGCGTGAAATCGTCGTCGTCGATGTTCATCGGCCTGAGCGCTGCAACGCGCCGCGCGACGCGCGGCGGGCGCCATTGCGCCTGATCAGATTCGGAACGACTCGCCGCAGCCGCAGCGGTCCTTCTCGCGCGGGTTGTGGAACTTGA
>CALBTN010000412.1 GCA_937967345.1 uncultured Rubrivivax sp.
GGTGGATGTGCTGATCGTCGGCAGCGGGCCGGCGGGTGCGGTGCTGGCGGCGCAGCTTTCGAGCTTTGCCGACATCAGCACCCGGCTGATCGAGCGCCGCGACGGCCCGCTGCAGGTCGGCCAGGCCGACGGCATCGCTTGCCGCACGGTGGAGATGTTCGAAGCCTTTGGCATGAGCCACGAACTGCTGCGCGAGGCCTATTGGGTCAACGAGACGGTGTTCTGGCGGCCGTCGCCGCAGGACCGCAGCCGCATCGTGCGCACCGGCCGGGTGCGCGATGTCGAGCCGGGTTTGTCGGAGATGCCGCACGTGATCGTCAACCAGGCGCGCCTGCAGCAGCTGTTGCTGGACTACATGCGGCGCTCGCCGACCCGGCTGCAGCCCGACTACGGCCTGGAGTTCGTCGATCTGGACATTGCCGGCAGCGGCGAGTACCCGGTCACGGTCAGGCTGCGCGAGGTGGCGGGCGCGGCGCCGCGGTCGATCCGCGCGAAGTACGTCGTCGGCTGCGACGGCGCGCGCAGCCGGGTGCGCGCGGCGATCGGCGCGCGACTGCACGGCGACTTCGCCAACCACGCCTGGGGCGTGGTGGACGTGCTGGCGGTCAGCGACTTTCCCGACATCCGGCTCAAGGCCGCGATCCAGTCGGCCGACGCCGGCAACATCCTGCTGATCCCGCGCGAGGGCGGCTACCTGGTGCGGCTGTATGTCGATCTGGGCCAGGTCGATCCCGTGCAGCGCGATGCGCTGCGCCGCGAAACCACCCAGGACATGGTGATCGCGATCGCGCAGCGGGTGCTGCAGCCGTACACGCTGCAGGTGAAGGACGTCGCCTGGTTCGCGGTGTACGAGGTCGGCCAGCGCGTCAGCGACCGCTTCGACGATGTCCCGGCGGTGCAGGCGGGATCGCGCCTGCCGCGGGTGTTCATTGCCGGCGATGCCTGCCATACCCACAGCGCCAAGGCCGGCCAGGGCATGAACGTGTCGATGCAGGACGCCTTCAACCTCGGCTGGAAGCTGGCCGCGGTGCTGCAGCGGCGCTGCGCCGCCGAGCTGCTTTGCAGCTACGGCACCGAGCGCCACGCGATCGCCCAGGGCCTGATCGACTTCGACCGCGAGTGGGCCGCGATCATGGCCTCGCAGCCGCTGGACCCCAGCCGGCCCGAGCTTGGCGGCGTCGACCCGGCCGAGTTGCAGCGCTACTTCGTCAAGTCGGGGCGTTACACCGCGGGTGTGGCGACGCGCTATGCGCCGGCCACGGTGCTGACGGCCGCCGGCAGCCACCAGGCGCTGGCCAAGGGCTTTCCCATCGGCATGCGTTTTCACTCGGCGGGCGTGGTGCGCATCGCCGACGCCAAGCCGCTGCAGCTGGGCCACGCCGCGCGCGCCGACGGCGCCTGGCGCATCGTCGCCTTTGCCGATGCGAGCGGGCAGCGGCTGCGCGCGCTGGCCGCCTTCTTGGCCGACGCGCCGGGCTCGCCGCTGCGGCGCTACACCCCGGCCGGCGCCGACATCGACAGCGTGATCGACTTTCGCGCGGTGTTCCAGCAGGGGCATCGCGAGGTCGAGGTCGACCGGCTGCCGCCGCTGCTGCTGCCGCGCAAGGGCCGCTTCGGGCTGATCGACTACGAGAAGGCCTTCGCGCCCGACCTGCAGGCCGGCGCCGACATCTTCGCGAGCTGCGCGGCATCGACCGCGAGCGCGGCGCGATGGTCGTGGTGCGCCCCGACCAGTACGTCGCCAACGTCCTGCCGCTGGATGCGCACCGTGAGCTTGCCGGCTACTTCGCCGGGTTCATGCTCGACCCGGCCTGAGAGTGCTGTGAAGCATTCCGCCGCATCCGCTCGAGCGCCCGAAATGGCGCCGCTCGTCGTTGCAAATGCTCGCCGTAGCCCGGGCTACGGCTGTGCTTTGCGCCTGGATCGACGTCATGTCGGACACCCGCTCGGGCGCGCCGGAATACTTCACAGACTCTGAGCGCCGGCGCAGCACCGGCATAAACTACCGCCATGGATGCCGGCAGCCTCAACCTCAGCAACCAGTTCCTGATTGCCATGCCCGGCATGCTGGACGAGGGCTTCGCCGGCTCGGTGGTCTACCTGTGCGAACACAGCGAGCGCGGTGCGCTGGGGCTGGTGATCAACAAGCCGATCGACATCAATCTGAGAAAGCTGTTCGACAAGGTCGAGCTCAGCCTCGATCGCGAGGAGCTGGCCGAGCAGCCGGTGTTCTACGGCGGGCCGGTGCAGACCGAGCGCGGCTTCGTGCTGCACGACAAGCGCGAGGCCGACGCCGCCAAGTACAACTCGACGCTGTCGGTGCCCGGCGGGCTGGACATGACCACCAGCAAGGATGTCCTCGAGGATCTGGCCAGCGGCGCCGGGCCGCGGCGGGTGCTGGTCACGCTGGGCTACAGCGGCTGGTCGGCCGGGCAGCTCGAGCACGAGCTCAGCCGCAACGGCTGGCTCACCGTCGACGCCGATCCGGCGATCGTGTTCGACACCCCGATCGAGCTGCGCTACGAGCGCGCGCTGTCGCTGCTGGGCATCGACCTGCGCATGCTGTCGCAAGAGGCGGGGCACGCATGACGCCGGCTGCCGGCCCGGCTGCGGCAGCCAGCGCCGCCGCGGCCCCGGTCCGGTGTTTTCTGGCATTCGACTTCAGCACGCGGCGTGTCGGCGTCGCGGTGGGCAACTCGCTGCTGCGCCGCGCGCAGCCACTCAAGACGCTGGCTGCCGAGGGTGAAGCGCGTTTCGCCGCGATCGAGGCGCTGCTGCGCGAGTGGCAGCCGGCGGCGCTGGTGATCGGCGTGCCGTTCCAACCGGACGGCGCCGAGCACGACAACACCCGGCGCGCGCGCCGCTTCGGCCGCCAGCTGCACGGCCGCTTCGGCCTGCCGGTGAACGAGGTCGACGAGCGCTACACCACCACCGAAGCCCGCGCCGCCGGCGCCAGCGACCTCGATGCCGCCGCCGCCGCGTTGATCCTCGAGCAGTTCCTGCGGCAGCTGCCATGAGCCGCGAAGCACCGCTGCCTGACGCCGAGGCGCTGTACCTGAAGCTGCGCGACGGCGTGCGCGCGCTGCTGCAGCCCAGCACCGTGCTGGTGGGCATCTGGTCGGGCGGCGCCTGGCTGGCCGAGCGGCTGCATGCCGATCTGGGCTGCGGCGGTGCCGCCGGGGTGATCTCCAGCTCGCTGCACCGCGACGACTTCAGCGCACGCGGCATGACCGGCGGCACCGACACCACCCGGCTGCCGTTCGCGATCGAAGGCGCTCGCATCGTGCTGATCGACGACGTGCTCTACACCGGGCGCACGATCCGCGCGGTGATCAACGAGCTGTATGACTTCGGCCGCCCGGCGCGGGTCGACCTGGCGGTGCTGGTCGACCGCGGCGGGCGCGAGCTGCCGATCGAGCCGGCGTTTGCCGCGGCCACCATCGATCTGCCCGACTCGCGCAAGCTGGCGTTGGCGCGCGACGACGCCGGGCGGCTGCGTTTCGGCCTGCGGGAGCGCCGCTGAGATGCTGTCGCGGCGCAACCCGCAGCTCAACGCGCACGGCGAGCTGATCCACCTGCTGTCGATCGAGGGCTTGCCCAAGGACGTGCTGACGCAGATTCTGGACGTCGCCGGCACGTTCTTGAGCGTCAACGACCGCGAAGTGAAGAAGGTGCCGCTGCTGCGCGGCAAGAGCGTGTTCAACCTGTTCTTCGAGAACAGCACGCGCACCCGCACCACCTTCGAGATCGCGGCCAAGCGGCTTTCCGCCGACGTCATCAACCTGGACATCGCGCGCTCCAGTGCGGCCAAGGGCGAGAGCCTGCTCGACACCATCGCCAATTTGTCGGCGATGCATGCCGACATGTTCGTCGTGCGCCACAGCGAAAGCGGCGCGCCGTACCTGATCGCGCAGCACTGCGCGCCGCACGTGCACGTGGTCAATGCCGGCGACGGCCGCCACTCGCACCCGACGCAGGCGCTGCTCGACATGTACACCATCCGCCACTACAAGCGCGATTTCGTCGGCCTGGTGGTGGCGGTGGTGGGCGACATCGTGCACTCGCGCGTCGCGCGTTCCGACATCCATGCGCTGTCCACCCTGGGCGCGGCCGAAATCCGCGTCGTCGGCCCCAAGACCCTGGTGCCCGCCGACATCGCGCCGATGGGCGTGCGCGTGTGCCACGACCTGGCCAGCGGGCTGCGCGACGCCGACGTGGTGATCATGCTGCGCCTGCAAAACGAGCGCATGAGCGGCGCGATGCTGCCCAGCGCGGGCGAGTTCGCCAAGAGCTACGGCCTGACGCCGCACAAGCTCGCGCTGGCCAAGCCCGACGTCATCGTGATGCACCCGGGGCCGATCAACCGCGGCATCGAGATCGACTCGGCGGTGGCCGATGGCGCGCACAGCGTGATCCTGCCGCAGGTCACCTTCGGCATCGCGGTGCGCATGGCCGTGATGTCGATCATTGCCGGCAACGAGGCATGAAGATCCTGATCCGCAACGGCCGCGTCGTCGACCCGGCCTCGGGCCGCGACGAACTGGCCGACGTCGCCATTGCCTCGGGTCGCATCGTGGCCATCGGGCGCGCGCCCGACTTTGGCGCCGAGCGCGAGATCGACGCCGCCGGCCTGGTGGTGGCACCGGGCCTGGTCGACCTGGCGGCGCGGCTGCGCGAGCCCGGGCGCGAGCACCAGGGCATGCTGGAGAGCGAGCTGCAGGCCGCGGCCGCCGGCGGCATCACCAGCTTGGTGTGCCCGCCCGATACCGAGCCGCCGCTGGACGAGCCCGGGCTGGTGGAGATGCTGAAGTTCCGCGCGCGCAAGCTGTCGCGCTGCCGGCTGTTCCCGCTCGGGGCACTGACCCGCGCGCTGCAGGGCGAGACCCTGACCGAGATGGCCGAGCTCACCGAGGCCGGCTGCATCGGCTTTTCGCAAGCCGACGTGGCGCTGCGCGACACCGTGGTGCTGCAGCGCGCGCTGCAGTACGCCGCCACCTTCGGCTACACGGTGTGGCTGCGGCCGCAGGACGCCTACCTGGGCACTGGCGTGGCCGCCAGCGGCGCGCTGGCCACGCGGCTCGGGCTGTCGGGCGTGCCGGTGGCGGCCGAGACGATCGCGCTGCACACCATCTTCGAGCTGATGCGCGGCACCGGCGCGCGCGTGCACTTGTGCCGGCTGAGCAGCGCGGCCGGTGTGGCGCTGCTGCGCGCGGCCAAGGCCGAGGGCCTGCCGTTGACCGCCGACGTCAGCATCAACTCGCTGCACCTGAGCGACGCCGACATCGGCTACTTCAACGCCGACATGCGGCTGACGCCGCCGCTGCGCCAGGGCAAGGACCGCGACGCGCTGCGCGCGGGGCTGGCCGACGGCACGCTGGACGCGCTGGTGTCCGACCACAACCCGGTCGACGACGACGCCAAGACGCTGCCTTTCGGCGAGGCCGAACCCGGCGCCACCGGGCTCGAGTTGCTGCTGAGCCTGGCGCTGAAGTGGGCGGCCGATCGCGCCTTGGGTCTGCCCGCGGCGCTGGCGCCGGTGACCTGCGCGCCGGTGCGGGTGCTGGGCGACAGCCTCGGATCGCTTGCAGCCAGCGCCGGGCGGCTGGTCGAAGGCGGCGTGGCCGACCTGTGCGTGTTCGACCCCGACACCACCTGGCAACTGCATCCGGGCATGCTCGTCAGCCAGGGCAAGCACACGCCGTTCAGCTTCGCCCACACCGGCATGGCGCTGCCGGCGCGCGTGCGCGCCACGCTGGTGGCCGGCACCATCGCCTACGAGTCGCGCGTGGCTTGATGCGCCGGGTGCGCGCGTCGTGGCGTGCGCTGCGCCTGCTGCTGCACCTGCTGCACGGCCTGGC
>CALBTN010000413.1 GCA_937967345.1 uncultured Rubrivivax sp.
CAGCACGGTGACAAGGATCGACCCCGGGATCGCGGTCAGCGCGATCAGCGTCGGGCGCAGCGTGCCGAGGAACAGGTACAGGATCACCGCGACGAACACCGACGCGCCGATCAGCTTGCCCTGCAGCGTGTGGATCGACGCCTCGATGAAGCTGGCCTGGCGGAAGGTCACGCGCGGCGCTTGCATGCCCGCCGGCAGCGACGGCGCCAGTTCGGCCAGGGCCGCTTCGATCGCGCGCGTGACCGCGATGGTGTCGGCGCCGGGCTGCTTGTGGATGCCCAGGATCACCGCCGGGCGGCCTTCGAAGCCGGCGTCGCCGCGCTTGAGCGCGGCCTCGAAGCCGACCTCGGCCACCTGGCGCAGCAGCACCGGTTGGCCGTCCTTGGTGCCCAGCGCCAGGTTCTTCAGGTCGTCGAGCCGGGTGGTGCGCGCCAGGTGGCGGATCAGCAGCTCGCGCCCGTTGAGCTCGACGAAGCCGCCCGAGCTGTTGGCCGAAAAGCCGCGCAGCGCCGCCGCCAGCTGCTCGTGCGTGATGCCCAGCTCGGCCATGCGCGCGGTGTCGGGCTGCACCTGGAACTGGCGCACCTCGCCGCCGATCGGGATCACCTGCGCCACCCCGGGGATGGCCAGCAGGCGCGGGCGCAGCACCCAGTCGGCGGCCTCGCGCACCGCCATCGGCGTGGTCCTGGCGGCGTCGATCGGCAGCGCGATCTGCATGATCTCGCCCATGATCGAGCTGATCGGCCCCATGCGCGCGACCACGCCGTCGGGCAGGCCGTCTTCGAGCGCGGCCAGCCGCTCGGCCACCATCTGCCGCGCGCGGTAGATGTCGGTGCCCCAGTCGAAGGCGACGTAGATGAACGACAGCCCGGCGCTGGACACCGAGCGCACGCTTTGCACGCCGGGCAGGCCGTTCATCGCGGTTTCCAGCGGGTAGGTGATCAGCTGCTCGACCTCTTCGGCGGCCATGCCGCCGGCCTCGGTCATCAGCGTCACGGTGGGCTTGTCCAGGTCGGGGAACACGTCCACCGGCATGCGCGACAGCGTGAACGCGCCGTAGGCCATCAGCACCAGGCTGGCGATGATCACCAGCAGCCGGTTGGCCAGACTGTTTTGCAGCAGCCACTTGAACATTCAGCGCACCTGGTTGAGCAGCGTGGCGCCTTGGGTGACCACGCGATCGCCGGCCTGCAGGCCGCGCAGCACGGCCACATGCGTGCCGTCCAGCGGCTGGGTGGCGACCACGCGCGGCTCGAAGCGCTCGGGCGCGGTCTTGACCCAGACGATGCTCTGGTTGGCCGCGTCCTTGACCAGCGCCGCCGCCGGCAGCGCGAAGCCGTCGATGCGCGACTTCGACTGCAGCACCACGCGCACCGGCTGGCCCAGCGCCAGCGGCAGCAGCGCGGCGGCCGCCGCGCCGGCCTGGGGTGCCAGCGCAAACTGCAGCGGCAGCGCCTGGTCGCGCAAGGCGCGCGCCGCGCCCACCAGGCGCAGCGCCAGCGGCTGGCCGTCCACGGCCACGCTGGCCGAGGCCACGTCCAGCGCCAGCGCGGGGTCGTAGGCCAGCGCCTCGATGCGCAGCCGTGCCGGATCCCACACCTCGAACACCAGCTCGCGCGGCTCGACCACCTGCCCGACCACCGCCAGGCTGGCCGCGATCACGCCGCTGGCCGGCGCCACCAGCGGGTCGCGCCCGGCCAGCCCGGCGCCGAGCGCGGCGATGCGCTCGGCCAGCGCGCGCGCCTCGGCGCTGGCCGCCTCGAGCTCCTTGCGCGGCACGGTGTCGGCCAGTTCGCCCAGGCGCGCCACGCGCTGGTCGGCCAGCGTCTTGGCGGCGCGCAGCTCGGCCAGCTGCGCCAGCTGGTTCGAGCGTTCGAGCGCGCCGTTGACCGGCACCACCCAGGCCAGCACCTCGCCCTTGCGCACCGCCTGGCCGACTTCGGGCAGGCCGCGCGGGCCGGCCTCGATGCGCCCGCCGACCGCGGCCTGCACCCGCCCGCCGGCGTTCGGATCCATCACCACCTTGCCGGCCAGCTCGTGGGCCCTGGGCAGCTGCGCCGCCTGGACCGGCAGCGTGCGCAGCTGCAGCTGACGCTGCGCCGGCTTGGGCAGGAACACGCTGCCGTCGGGCTGGCGCTTCGGGCCGCCGGCCACCGCGGCCGGCGCCGCATCGCCGTGGTCGTGCCCGGTATCGGCCTGGCACGCCGCGGCCAGCAGCATCGCCGCTGCGGCGGCCGCGCAGCGCCGCCAGCTGCGGCGAGACCACGCGGCTGCCGCGGTGAAGATGGCCGCCGCGCGGCAGCGATCAGGATCGAGCCGCGCCTTCATGCCTGACCCGCCTTGTGCCCGCGCCGGCGCCCCAGGCCCAGCGCCGCGGCCACCAGCGCCAGCACCCCGGCCACCGCCCACGGCACGATCGTCTTCCAGTCCAGCCCGGCCGGTGCCGCCGCCGCGGCGTCGCGGTGGATGTCCAGCTCGGCGGCCAGCAGGTCCGATTCGTTGCCGGCGATGACGGTGGCGGTGACGGCGATCACGCCGTCGGGCAGCGGCTCGGCCAGCTCGGCTTCGAACTCGCCGGGGCCGTGCGGCTCGGCCGCGAGCTTGTTGCCGCCGACTTCGAGCTCGAGCGCGGCATCGGCAACCGGTGCGTTGTCGGCGGCGTGGTCCAGATACAGCGTCAGGCGCCGGCCGTCGAGCACGCCCACCAGCTCGAAAGTCTCGGAGCTGGCGGCAAAGCGCGGCAGCGCACTGCCGCCGGCAGCGGGTGCGTCGTTGCCATGGTCGTCGCCGTCGTGCGCGGCCGCCGGGGCGATGGCGGCGCACAGCGCCAGCACGCCGGCCGCGGCCAAGCGGGGTACAGGGTGGTTCATCGAACAAGGTCCGGTCATGGGTTGAGCCGATCGGTGATGTCAGCCATCACGGCAGTGCGCCGCGGGCGCTCGAGCGGATGCGGCGGAATGCTTCACAGACTCTCACTGCGGCAGCAGGCCCAGCGCCTGGCGCAGCGCCGACACCGCGGCGGCGGCCTCGATGCGCAGGCGCGCCGCCTGGCGCTGCGCGGTCACGGCGTCCAGCTCGACGCGCAGCCGGGTCGGCAGGTCGGTTTCGCCGAGCTTGAACGACTTGTCGATGAAGCCGCGCAACTCGTCGGCCAGCCGCCACTGTTTGTCGGCCGCGGCCAGCCGGGTGCGCGACGCGCTGACGCGCAGGCGCGCCGCCTCGATCTCGGCGTGCAGCCGGGTGCGTTCCAGCGCGAGCTGCGCCTGCGCCTCGAGCGCGTCGGCGCGGGCCGCGGCGATCTTGGCGTCGGCACGGCCGCCGCCGCCGAAGGGCACGCGCACGCCGATGATCAGGCTGTGGTCATAGGGTTCGCCGCGCTGGCCGCGCTCGCTCTTGGCGCCCAGCAGCAGCTCGGGGTTGGCACGCGTTTGCGTCGCCGCGAGCTCTGCCGCACGCGCGCCGAGCGCGGCGCGCGCGGCCAGCTCGGCCAGTGCCGGATGGTCCGCGTCCAGATCGGCGGGCCGCGCCGCCGGTGGCGGCAGCGGCTCGGCACCGCTGGGGGCGGCGGGCGCGCCGGATGGGGTGGTCACGGCGCTGCTGACGCCGGTGTCGGCGGCGGTGTCGGAGGCGATGTCGGCGGTGGCGTCGGCGGTGGTTCCGGTCAGCGTGCGCAGTGCGAGCGTGGCGGCCTCGGCCGCGGCCGCCGCCTCGGCCAGCGCGCCTTCGGCCTGGGCCAGCGCGCTGTCGGCCTGGAACTGGTCGGCGCGTGCCAGGTCGCCGGCACGCACGCGGCGCGCGGTGTCGCTGGCCAGCTGCCGTGCGCTGTCCAGCCGCGTCTGCGCCAGCGTTTCGTCCAGCCGGGCCAGCTGCGCCGCCCACCAGGCGTCGCGCACACTGGCGGCCACGCGCAGCCGCGCCGCGTGCCATTTCGCGGCCAGCGCGGCGTCCTCGGCCGCGGCCAGCGCGCCGCTGCGCGCGCGTTCGTCAGGCAGCCACAGCGGCAGCGCCAGCGCCAGGTCGTACTCGCGGCTGCCGTCGTTGGAGTTGAGCCGGTCGCTGCGGGCGGCGACATCCAGCGCCGGTGCATCGGCCACCCAGCGCGATGCGGCGCGCGCCGCGCCTTCGGCCGCCTGGCGCCGCGCCGCCTGCGACGCGACTTCGGGCTGGCGCTGCCACGCGGCTTCGAACGCGCGCACCAGCCCCAGGCTGTCGTCGCTGGGCGGCAGCGCCGGCGCCACGCCCGGGCCGATGGCGGCCCACGCCGCCAGGGCCCACGCGCACGCGCGGCTTCGCGAACTTCGATGCATCCGATCCTCCGGGGCTGACCCGCGTCGGGTACCTGCGGAAATCGGCGAGGTGGCTGTGACTGGCCGCCAGCGCGGCCACGGTCGCGGCGCCCGAGCCGGCCTTGGCGGCCGCGGCGGATCAGGACCGGATCAGGACCGGGTCAGGCCTGGGCTGTTGGCGCCACCGGCCCACCTCGCCTCGTCAGGCGAGGCGCAGCCAGTTGGGGCGTTCGACGCGCGCGCGCGGCGGCGCCGGCAGTGCGGCGCTGATGCGCTGCGGCGGCGCCGCGCCGCTCGGCGTGGCGGCCAGCGTGGTCAGTTCGGCGCTGACGCAGGCGGCCGGCGCGTGGCAGCCATGGCAGTCGAGGTCGGGCATGAGCGTGCCCGCGGCATCGGCGCCGTTGTCCGGCGCTGCGCGCTGGGCCGCGTGGTCGTGCACGTGGTGGCCGACGTGGGCCACGCGCGGCGAGTTCTCATGCTGGCAGTAGGCCGCCGCTGCGGCCCAGCAGGCTTGCAGCGAGAACACACACAGCACGACGAGAGCGGCGAAACGGCGCATCGGAACCAGATTCTATGCAGCCTTTGGCCGACGCAGCGGCAGGCCTGGGGCGCGTGACGAGCAGCCTGCAAGCACGCTCCTAGTCGTCGAACTCGGCGGCCGCCCATTGCGCGCCCAGGTAGCGGCTGTCCAGTTCGGGCGGCAGCGCCGGGGCGGTGGGCACGAACTGCTGGTCGATGCAGGCCTGCATCGCGGCCTTGCTGCCGCGGCGGGCGGTGAAGCGCCAGCCCGGCGGCGCGGCCTGGTGCACCGGCCACACCCGGCAGTGCTGCGCGTCGTTGATGATGATGCCGAAGCCGGCATGCAGGCTGTTTCGCATGAGCTGCGAGGTTACGGGGCGGGCGCACGACCGCATCGGTACAAGTTGGCGCCCGCCCGGCTTCGGCGCCGCGCCGCCGGGGGTGGCGTGCAGGCCGCCGCAGATGCGCCGCAGGTGCGCCGCGCCGGCGGTGCGACTACGATCGCGCCTGGCCAGGCCCTGCGCGTGAAGCCGACGCGTCGACCCGAGTGGTGAACCGATGAACGACGTCCCCGAACTGCTCTACCTGTTCGTCAACCAGCCGCTGCTGATCGCCGTGCCGATCCTGGCGTTCGTCGCGCTGGCGCTGTGGAGCGGCTCGACCACGGCCTGGGTCACGGCGGTGGCGTGGAACCTGTACCTGATCTACGAGCTGGGCATGAAGGCCGGCGAGTTCTGCGACGGCACCGCCTGCTTGAAGCGCACGCCGCTGTACGTGGCCTATCCGCTGCTGGCGATCCTGTCGCTGACCGCGCTGGTGCAGGTCTACGTGCATGTGCGCGACCGCCGGCGGCGCCAGCAGCTGCCGGCCACGATCACCGGGGGCCTGAGCCCGTGACATCCACGGCCGCGCGCGCGCTGCTCGCTGCGTGTGTGGCGGCGGGATGCGGTGCGGCGGTTGGCGCCGGCAGCGTCGTGGTGCAGGCGGGGGTGCATGCCGGGGTGCACACCGGAGTATTTTGGCCGGGCATCTACCCGGGCTATCCGTTCATCGGCCCGCTGCCGCTGTACGCCGGTGCGTGCCGCTTTCAGGTCAATTGCTGGCCGCCGTGGTGGGACGAGCGGCGGCTGCGCGCGCGCGCGATGCCACCGCCGCCGCAGCCGAACATGCAGACCGACATCTGGAGCAGCACCGGCAGCCCCTGGGGTTACGTGCGGCGGCTGCCGCCGCCGACGCCGCCGGAGCAGATCCAGCCGCAGTTCCGCGACGCCAGCACGATCCGGCCGGAGTTTGCCGACCGCTGATCGGCGCGGCTTCACAGGATCTCAGCTCGCGTAATCGGCGCCGGCGCGGTCGAGCTTGCGCACCTGCGCATCGAACACGGCCGCGCACACCGCGGGCTCGAGCGGGCCGGCCTCGCGCACGCACTGCTCGCGCGCCTGTGGGCTCACGCGGTGCAGCGCGCCGGCGCCTTGCGCCGCGATCTGCACGTCGCAGGCGCGCTGCAGCGTCCACAGCCACATGAAGGCCTCGGCGATGCTGCGGCCCCAGCTGAGCAGGCCGTGGTTGCGCAGGATCACGCACGGATGCGCGCCGATGCTCGCCAGCATGCGTTCGCGCTCGTCGGGGTTGACGGTGACGCCCTCGAACTCGTGATAGGCCACGCGGCCGTGCAGCTGTGCGCCGTAGAAGGTGTCGTGCGACAGGCCGGCTTGCAGGCTGGCCACCGCCATGCCGGTGGTGGTGTGCGTGTGCATCACGCAGTGCGCGTGGCCGATGCGCGCGTGCAGCGCGCTGTGGGTGACGAAGCCGGCGCGGTTGACGCGGTGTGCGGTGGGCCGCACCGGCCGGCCGTCGAGGTCGATGGCGACCAGCTTCGACGCGGTGACCTCGTCGTAGTTCAGCCCGAACGGGTTGATCAGGAAGATGCGCTCGGGGCCCGGCACGCGCAGCGTGATGTGGTTGAAGATCGCCTCGGTCCAGCCCAGCCGGTCGAACACGCGATAACACGCGGCCAACTGCACGCGCGCGTGCCATTCAGCGTCGGTCATCGCGATGGCGGGGCCTTCGCGCGGCGGCTCGTGCATCGTCAGTGGCATCGGCTTGTCCCCGGTGGCGTGCCAAGCGGCTGGTGGCGGGCATCTTAGCGATGCTGAATCGTCCGTCGGATTCGTCCCCCGAAAGTGTGATGCGGCAACGGCCCGGCTTGGCCCACAATGACCGCATGAGCGTGGAGCCCTCCAGCATCAACCGCTCGGCGCCGCTGGCGCTGGCACGACGCGCGTGGCGGCTGCTGTACAGCGATTCGCAGCGCTGCATCGCCACCGCCGACCAGGCCTTCGAGCGCGCGTGCCAGCGCGGCGACATCGCGGCGCAGGGTTGGGCCCGGCTGACGCGCGGCTTCCATCTGATCTGGTACGCCACGCCGCAGGAGGCGATGCACGAGCTGGTGCACGCGCAGCGTTGTTTTGCCACCTGGCACGACCGCGCCGGCCAGCTGATGGCCGAGGTCGGCATCGCCCGCTGCGGCTGGCGCGACGGGCAGTTTCGCGCCTCGCTCGAGCGTGTGCTGCCACTGCGCGACGAGGGCCTGAGCATCCTCGAGCACGACAAGCGCGGCATGCTGCTGGCCACCATCGCCGGCTGCTACGCCGAGCTCGGCGATTCGCAGCAGGCCTTCGCCTACATGTACCAGGCGCTGCACGAGGCCGGACGCGGCAAGACGCTGGGCTTCGACGTGGTGCTGTACTGCAACCTCGCGCACGAGCTGATCCAGCTCGGCGACTACCACCAGGCGCTGAGCTACGTCGAGCAGGGCCTGGAGCGCTGCTCGCGGCTGAACAACCCGCGGCTGTTCAGCGTGCTGAGCATCAACCGCGTGATCTGCCTGACCAACCTGGACCGCGCGGCCGAGGCCTTGCCCGACGTGCGCCAGCTGCTCGCGCTGCCGGCCGAACGCGGCGGCCGCGGGCCGATGAATGCCCACTTCGAATCGCTGGCACTGGCGGCGCTGCGCGCCGGCGAGCTCGAACTCGGCGCCGATCTGGTGGCGCGCGCGCAGCGCAACCTCGACGGCTGCATCGTGCCCGACGAGTACGCAACCTTGCTCGTCGCCCAGGCCGAGCTGCTGATGGCACACGGGCGCTATGCCGATGCAGTCGCGTGCTTGCAGCCCGGTCCGGATGCGGGCTGCATTGCCAGCCTGCGCGTGCGCGGTCTGCAGTTCGCGGCGCTGGCCAAGGCGCACGAGCAGCTGGGGCAGGCCGAACCGGCGCTGCGCGCGCTGCGCGCGTGGCAGGCGCTGCACACCGAGCGCGCGCTGCTGGCCTCGGGCGCGCGCTACCAGGCCGCGGCACTGCAAACCGAGTTGCAGCGGCTGAAGCTGGCGCTGCAAAGCAGCGATGCGCGGCGGCGCAGCACCGAGAAGGCGCGCGCCGAGCTCGAGGCGGCAAACCTGCAGCTCAAGGACAAAGTCGACGAGGTCCAGGCGCTGCAGCAGGCGCTGCGCCAGCAGGCCACGCGCGACTTCCTCACCGGGCTGTTCAACCGCCGCCACCTCGACGACGTGCTGCCGGCGATGCTGGCGCTGGCGCAGCGCGAGCGCCAGCCGCTGGCGGTGGTGATCATCGATCTGGACCACTTCAAGCCGGTGAACGACGAGCTGGGCCACGCCGCCGGCGACCGCGTGCTCGCCGCGTTCGGTGCGCTGCTGGGCGAGCACGGCCGGCGCAGCGACGTCGCCTGCCGCTACGGCGGCGAGGAGTTCTGCCTGCTGATGCCGCGCACCTCGGCAGCGGCGGCGCGGCGCAAGGCGCAGGCGCTACTAAAGGAGTGGAGCACGCGCTGCGCCCACGTGGTGCCGGTGCTGCCCGGCGCGCGCAGCTTCTCCGCCGGGGTCGCCGACACGCTGGTGGCGCCGCACGGCGTGCAGGCGTTGCTCAAGGCCGCCGACGACATGCTGCTGCAAGCCAAGCGGCAGGGCCGCAACCGGGTGCGCGTGCACGACGGCGACGCCTGCGCGGCGGCCTGAGGGTCTGTGGACCGGCCGGCCCGGACATGGCGATCCTGCTGGTGCGCCACGGCGAAACCGCGCTCAACGCGGCGCGGGTGCTGCAGCCGCCCGACACCCCGCTGAACGAGCGCGGCAAGGCCCAGGCGCTGGCACTGGCACGGCGGCTGGCGGCCACGGGCGGCATCCACGGCGTGCTCAGCAGCGATCAGCCGCGCGCCTGGGACACCGCGACGGCGCTGGCCGAGCCGCTGCACTTGCCTGTGAGCGGCAGCGCGCTGCTGCGCGAGCGCAACTTCGGTGCCTTGCGCGGCTGCGCCTACGATGCGTTGGGCTTCGACCCGTTGACGATGGACGAGGCACCGCCGCAGGGTGAATCGCTTTCGGCGTTCGTGCAGCGTGCCGATGCCGCATTCGACGAGCTGCTGCGACAGCATGCGGCACTGGCCGGCGACCTGGTGGTCGTCACCCATGGCCTGCTGATCCGCGCGCTGCTGGCCGGGCCGCTGCGCGTCGATGCGCAGGTGTTGCGCCGGCTGCACCTGGGCAACACCGCGCGGAGCATCTTCGATGCGGCGCCGCCCCACGCGCTGCGGCTGTTGAACTGCACAAGCCATCTCGCCGCGCACGACGCCGACGATGGTGCGGCGCTTTGCGGCGGCTGACGGCGCGCGCGAACCGCGCCGCTGCGGCGACTCGGGCCCGGCCGGTCGCGTCAGCCAGCACGCATCGATGTCGCATCATTGCAACGCATGTGAGTACACGCTTGCTCGTAGAGCGCGATTTATTCATGCCTGTAGACAGTTCCGTCTAGAAGCCATGCCGCAGCTTGCGACCTTCGGCAGAAAACCATGTTAGGCTGAATAAGGGTTAGTACTTAGGAGGAGGTCATGACGAGCATCCAGATCTTCAGCCACGGCCTGCGCTTGCGAGCGGGTGGTCATGCGCAGCGGGGCAGCGCTGGAACGCACGGGCGCGGCTTCGGCGGGGACCGCGCGCTGCGCGATGCGCGCCGCCGCGCGGCCAAGCTGCTGACGCTGCAACTCGACCTGGCACGGCACCTGCACGCCGCAGCGGTGCAGCACGGCCTGCTGCCGCGCTCGATGCTGGAATCGCAGCGCTTCGAGCGCCGACTGATCGATCTGGAGCGTCTGGCGCTCGGGCCGCTGGCGCGCCGCGTCTGAGGCGGCGGCGCTGGCGCCTGCGCCGGCCCGTCCTAGTCGTCGCGGCTGCGCCGCCACACGTCGATGAACGCGCGCGTCTTGTCGCGCGCGCGCAGCCGCTCGTCGGACAGCGCATCCAGAAAGTCCGACAGCCGTTTGGACTTGGCCATGGTCACCACCGTCAGCACGGTGGTGACCGCAAACACCACGCCGAACCACAGCAGCCGCCGCGCCAGCGGCGCCTCGGCCTCGGCCAGCAGGTTCATGCCCAGGAAGCCGGTGGTGACGGTGCCGATCAGGCCGAAGATCGTCACCACCGTCAGCCGCACCACGGTATTGGCCTGGCGGCGCAGGCTGTCGGCTTCGAGGTAGTCGTTCATGTCGGCGATGCGCTCCTTGACTTCCGCGTACAGCGCATCCAGCCCCAGGTGCGTGGTGCACAGCCGGAACAGCGCGCGCGCCTGCGCCTGCTCGGACACGTCGTGGAACCAGTAGCGGTGGGTGAAGGCCAGGAAGCCGGCAAAACTCTGGCGGATCGCCCGCTTGAAGCGCCGGATGCTGTCCGGGTCGGCGATGTCCAGGTGCTTCAGCGCCTCGGCCAGACGGTCGCTGAACATCAGCAGCGCCGCCTTCTGGAAGTGCGCGATCAGGAACAGCAGGAAGTGCTGGTGCCTGAACTGCGCCAGCACGCCGCGCTCCTCGTCGAGGAAGAACGCCGACTTCGCATCCCCCACCACCACCAGCGAATGGCCGCTGCCCAGGTAGCGCGTGTGCGGCGCGGCGCCGGCCTCGCTCCAGAAGCGGTCGTAGCAATGGCGCTGCTCGAAGTCGGCCAGTTGCGGCTCGGCAAAGGGCAGCGGCGCGTCGCCGCCGGCGTCGGGCGCGGCGGTCAGCAGCCCCAGGCGCACGAAGTCCTTGCGCGTCAGCGCGCGCGGCTCGTCCAGCGCCAGGTAGGCCATGGTCGGCATGCGGTAGTACTCGATCTGGCGAAAGCGCAGCGCGCCGGGGCGGCCGGAATGGTCGCTGACCAGCGGCTGCAGCAGATAGGCCCAGTGCGCGGCGATGCGCGGCGCGCGGTGCTCGGCCACGTGGGCCAGGAAGCTGTCGCGGTCCTGCGCGTCGGAGGCGGCCAGCACACGGCCTGCGGCATCGAGGAACTCGACGCTGGCCATGCAATGCTGCGCCTGGCCCTGCGCGTCCCAGCCGGCCGGGTAGGCGCGGCCGAAGCGGTACAGCAGGTCCTGCGCCCGCGCCAGCGGCAGGTCGTGGGCGCGGACTTCGACATTGAGCATCACCAGGTCGATGTTGAAGAAGAACACCAGGTCGACGTGCACGATGTCCAGCAGCAGCGGCGCGTCGCCGCGGCGGGACACCAGCCGCACGCGCGCCACGTCGTGGCGGCGGAACAGCCGCATCGGCGAGCCGGACGCATGCGCGCCGCGCTGCGCGCGGCCGTCGCCGAAGAGAAAGCGCTGCACGTAGGGCAAGAAGGTGACGAACTCGTTGTAGTGGCGCTCGTGAAAGCCCTCGGCGTCGCCGGTGTACTCGTCGACCACCTCGCGCCAGTGCGCGTCCAGCAGCTGCCACGGCCGCGCCGCCGTGCCCTCGGGCAGCGGCATCAGCCGCAGCGGCCACAGCAGCACCTGGCGCAGCTGGCGCACCACCGGCTGGGCGCTGGCGGGATCGTCGGCGTGACCGGTGCTGGGCATCACGCGCAGTCTAGGCAGCGCCGGCCGGCAGCGCGATCCCGATCAGCCCGCAGCCACCGTCAAGCGGCGTCGACGCCGGCATCGAACACTTGCAGCTCGAAGTCGCTGGAGCCTTCCTTCATCGTCGCGCACAGCATGCGCTGGCCATCGCTGCGCAGGTTGACCAGGCCGTAGACCAGATCCGTCGCGATCGGCAGCCACGCCAATCGGCGGTAGCGGCCCAGCGGCGAGTCGTCGAAATCGACTTCGAGCTGGGCCGGCGTGTAGGGCTGCTTGGGCTCGGCCACGGTGCGCGCGTGCGACGCGAAATCCAGCCCCACCGAGCGCGCCAGCTCGGTGCTGTACAGCAGCGGCGGCAGCAGCTCGCCGCTGGCGGCGCGCGACTCGCGCCCGTAGCGCGCGCTGGCGCCCAGCACCCGCGCGCGCGGGTGCGCGTAGTCCTCGTTGTCGCCGCTGGAGATCACCGTGGCGCGCGCCGCCATCGCGCGCACGAAGCGCAGGTCGATGTCGTCGCTGCCGTGGTGGCAGCCCTTGGCGACGTCGGCGTTGAACTCGGCCGCCGGCTGGCAGCTCAGCAGCAGCCGCTGCGACGCGGTGTTCAAGTCGCCGGTGAGCAGGATGCGCGCGCGGCCGTAGTCCACGCGCAGCACCACCGAATGGCCGTTGCGCGTGACGCTGTCGCTGCCCAGCCAGCGCAGCCCGCTGCCGCCGCCGGCCAGCTTCTCCGCGACCGGGCCCAGCACGCGGATCGCCGCCGCGCCGGCCGCCGGCGCGTAACCCGGCAGCCAGCCGTCGGCCAACGACAGCCGCGACACCTTGCGCGGCAGCTTGCCCACCAGCGCGGCGAGTTCGGCGAAGTCGGTGGCGAAGGCGCGCTTGGGCCGGCCGAAGTGGGTCTTGCCGTCGAGCAGCTCGACGATGAAGCGTGCCTGCGGCGTGATGCCGAAGTCGCCGCCGTCCAGCGCCAGCCGGCTGCTGTCGGCACGCAGCGCGCCCAGCTTGTCGCCGTCCTTGAAGCGGCCGATGCCGTTGTGCCAGAAGTTCTGCACCTCGATGCCGAAGCGGCGCCCGTCGGGCAGCGCGCCCGACAGCAGGTCGACCAGCCCGCCGTAGTGGTCGGCATCGGGGTGGCTGACCACCATGTTCTTCAGCGTCACGCGTTCGCGCTGCAGATCGTCGATGAACTTCCAGCGCACGAAGTTGGCTGCGCCCTTGCGCGTCATCTGCTTGGCGCCGCGGATGCCGGCGTCGATCATGTGCCAGGCGTCGTCGTGCGGCGTGCGCATCAGCACGCCGTCGCCCTGGCCGACGTCGATGATGTAGATCTCGAGCAGCCCGGCCTCAGTCACCGCGCTGGCCGGCAGCCAGCCGGTGCGCCGGCGCGCGCGCACCTTGACGCGATCGCCGCTGCGTTCGAGCTCGTGCAACGGGTCGCCCCAAAGCAGCGTGCACAGCGTCTTTCCGGCGTCGTCCTGCAGCGGCAGCTTGTAGCGCCCGCCAGCGTCGTTGAGGTATTTCAAGCGCGTCTCCCGGGGTCAAGGCCGTGGCCCGTGCCGTGCGCACTGCCCGCACAATGGCGCGAACCCCGCTCAGTGTGCTGCAAGCCATGTCCGTGCGCCCGATCTTCGTTGCCCCGGCCCATTTCGACGACCCCGAACTGGCGCTGCAGCAGGTGCAGGCGATCTACGGCGCCGGCATCGCGCACCTGCGCGAGTGGCTGCAGCGCTTCATCGCCGGCGAGGCGCTGACGCAGCGCGTGCGTGCGTGTTACCCCTTCGTGCGCGTGCACACCGCCACCGTGGCGCGCGCCGACTCACGCCTGAGCTACGGCTTCGTCTCCGGCCCCGGCGCTTACGAAACCACGCTGACGCGCCCCGAGCTGTTTGCGCGCTACTACCTCGAGCAGTTCAGCCTGCTGCTGCGCAACCACGCGGTGCAGTTGGAGATCGGCACCAGCACGATGCCGATCCCGCTGCACTTCGCACTGGCCGAGCACGAGCATCTCGAAGGCTCGATGAGCGCCGAGCGCCGGCTGCTGCTGCACGACCTGTTCGACCTGCCGCACCTGGCGGCGATGGACGACGGCATCGCCAACGGCACGCACAAGACGCGCGCAGGCGAGGCGCAACCGCTGGCGCTGTTCACCGCACCAAGGGTGGACTACTCGCTGCAGCGGCTGCCGCACTACACCGGCACCGCGCCGGGGCACTTCCAGAACTTCGTGCTGTTCACCAACTACCAGTTCTACATCGACGAATTCATCAAGCTCGGTCACCAGCTCATGGCCGACCCGCAGGCCGACTACGATTGCTTCGTCGAGCCGGGCAACGTGCTCACGCGCCGCGCCGGCAGCACCGAGACATCGCCGCTCGCCGCACCCGGCGTGGCGCCGCCGCGGCTGCCGCAGATGCCGGCCTACCACCTGACGCGCGGCGACCACGGCGGCATCACCATGGTCAACATCGGCATCGGCCCGGCCAACGCCAAGACCATCACCGACCACATCGCCGTGCTGCGCCCGCACGCCTGGCTGATGCTCGGCCACTGCGCCGGGCTGCGCAACACGCAGCAGCTGGGCG
>CALBTN010000414.1 GCA_937967345.1 uncultured Rubrivivax sp.
CGCGCGAAGGCGTCGAACAGCTCGGCCATGTAGTCGTGCGGCTCGATCTGGATGGTGTGCGCGTTGAGCTTCAGCCCCAGGCGCTTTTCCACCACCTGGCGCGACAGCGCTTGCCAGTCGATGTCGGGGCAGGCCACGACGTGCGCGTTGTAGTTGCCGACCGCGCCGTTCATCTTGGCCAGCAGCGGCACCGCCGCGATGCGCGCGCGTGCGGTGAGCAGCCGCGCCACGACATTGGCCACCTCCTTGCCCAAGGTGGTCGGGCTGGCGGTCTGGCCGTGGGTGCGGCTGAGCATCGGCACCTCGGCCAGCGCGTGCGCCATCGCTCGCATCGCGTCGATCAGCCGGTCCAGCGCCGGCAGCAGCACCTCGGCGCGCGCGTGCTTGAGCATCAGCGCGTGGCTTGTGTTGTTGATGTCCTCGCTGGTGCAGGCGAAGTGCACGAACTCGGCAACCGCCGCCAGCTCGGCATCACCGGCGAAGCCGGCCTTGATCCAGTACTCGACCGCCTTGACGTCGTGGTTGGTGGTGCGTTCGATGTCCTTGATCGTGTGCGCATCAGCTTCACTGAACGCGGCGACGCGGCGGCGCAGCCGCGCGCGCGCCGCCGCGCTCAGCGGCGCGAACTCGGGCAAGCCGGCATCGGACAGCGCGATCAGCCATTCGGCCTCGACCTGCACCCGCCGGTGCATCAGCGCGAACTCGCTGAGCAGCGCGCGCAGCGCTGCGACCTTGGCGGCATAGCGGCCGTCCAGCGGCGACAGCGCGGTCAGTGGTGAGAGATCCATGCGGCGCGCGGCGCACCAAAACAGTGCCAAGCCAAGACGATGGGCGGCGATTCTAGGCCGGCACGGCGTGCGGCCGACGCGCGCACGACACATGCCGCCGGCAGCGGCAGCACGTCACGTCGACACCGCGGCGCGCCGGCCTTGGCGTCGGGTGGTTCGATAAGATCGCGCGTCTCACCGGGTCGCATGCGTACATGGCGCAAATGAAACTGATCGGATCGCTCACCAGCCCCTACGTGCGCAAGGTGCGCATCGTGATGGCCGAAAAGAAGCTCGACTTCCAGCTGGTGCTCGAGGATCCGTGGGCCGGCGACGAGGTGCTCAAGTCCAACCCGCTGGGCAAGGTGCCGTGCCTGGTGATGGAAGGCGGCGAGGCGGTGTTCGACTCGCGCGTGATCGTCGAGTACCTGGACACGCTGTCGCCGGTGGGCAAGCTGATCCCGGCCAGCGGGCGCGAACGCGTCGAGGTGCGCACCTGGGAGGCGCTGGCCGACGGCGTGCTCGACGCCGCGGTCGCCGCGCGCATGGAGCGCTTCTGGGCCGAGCGCAGCGAGGTGCAGCGCTCGCAAGCGTGGATCGACCGCCAGATGAGCCGCATCGACAGCGCGCTGGCGGCGATGGCCAAGGGCCTGGGCGACAAACCCTTCTGCATGGGCATCCACCTGACGCTGGCCGACATCGCGGTGGGCTGCGCGCTGGACTACCTGAGCTTTCGCTTCCCGGCGATCGGCTGGCGCGAGCCGCACGCCAACCTGGCGCGTCTGGCCGACAAGCTCGCGCCGCGCCAGAGCTTCATCGACACCCAGCCACCGGCCTGAGCCGCGCGGCGCCGGCGCGCGCTGGCAACGGCCCGCGAACGATCAAGCGCCGGTGCTGCTCGCCGCCGGCCGGGCCGCGCGCGGCACCGGGCTGTCGGCCAGCGGCGTGGCCAGACTGTCGAGGAACGGAAAGCGCCAGCGCTCGTTCGACTCGCGCGCGATGATGCGATCGCGGCAACTCGGCGCGGCCAGGTCCAGCGTCTCGGCCGGCAGGGTCATCTGCGAGCGGATCGAATAGAACACCTTGACGCGCGGCGCCAGCGGCGCCTGCGCGTTGTGCTCGAGCACGACCGCCAGCCGCTGCGAGTGCAGCCGCACCAGCGACCCCGCCGGGTAGATGCCGATGCTGTCGACGAAGGCGCGAAACACCTCGGGGTCGAATTTTCCGCCGCGGGTCCACTCGGCCATCATCACGATCGAGTCGGCCGGCGCCCAGCCGGCCTTGTACGGCCGGTTCGAGGTGATCGCGTCATACACGTCGCACACCGCGCCCATGCGCGCCAGCAGCGACAACTGCCCGCCGGCCAGCCCTTCGGGGTAGCCGCGCCCGTCGGGCTGTTCGTGGTGGTGCAGGCACACGTCGAGCGCGCCCGCACTCACGGTGCCAGTCTCGACCAGCAAGTCGTGGCCCAGGCGCGGATGCTGCTGCACCTGCGCATACTCGTCGGCGCTGAGCTTGCCCGGCTTGTTCAGCACCGACAGCGCGATCCTGGCCTTGCCCATGTCGTGCAGCAGTCCGGCCAGCCCGGCCTCGCGCACCTGCGACTCGTCCAGGCCGAGCTGGCGCGCCAGCACCACCATCAGCGTGCACACCGCCACCGAGTGCAGGTAGGTGTAGTCGTCGTGCGACTTCAGCCGCACGATACCCAGCATCGCGCCGGCGTTGCGCTGCATCGAGGTCGCGATCTGGTCGACCAGCGGCGCGCAGCCGGCGACGTCGAGCGCGCGGCCGAGCCGCACCTGTTCGTGCAGCGAGACGATGCTTTGCCGCGCCTGCGCGCGCAGCCGCGCCGCGACCGCGGCCTCGTCTTCCAGCCGCGTGCGCAGCAGCGCCGCGCCAGAGTCGATCGGCGGCGCGGCAACGTCGGCCGGCGCCACGGTGGGCGCCGCGACCGGCGCGGGTGCCGCCGCCACGTCGAGCCCGCGCGCGGTGTCGATCACGCAGTGCTGCACGCCGCTGCTGCGCAGCCGCTGCAGATCGGCGGCATCGCGCAGCTCGAAGCGCGTCGTCCAGAACGGATGGTCGAGCCAGCTGCCGCCGACCCGGTGCACGAACATGCCCAGCCGCAGCTCGGCCACGCCGATGGTCTTGAGCACCGGTGCCGCGGCCTTGCGCGTGCCGCGCGGCGCACCCTGCGGCCTGTCGGCCCGCGCCCCCGTCATGCGGCCACGGCCAGCTTGCTCAGGATGCGTTGGATCTTGTCCTGCAGCGTCGCCTTGCTGAACGGCTTGACGATGTAGCCGGACGCACCGCAGCGCGCGGCCTGGACGATGTCGTCCTTGCGCGCTTCGGCGGTAACCATCAGCACCGGCAGCTGGCTCAGCGCGGGCTCGGCGCGGATCGCGCGCAGCAGCGCGAAGCCGTCCATGTTGGGCATGTTGATGTCGGAGACCACGAAGTCGAAGGGCTGGGTGCGCAGCAGGCTCAGCGCGGCGGCGCCGTCCTCGGCCTCGGTCACGTGCTGGCAGCCGATCTCCTTGAGCAGGCCGCGCACGATGCGCCGCATCGTCGAGAAGTCGTCGACGACCAGGAATCTCATCCGGGCGGGGTCGTTCACCTTGCGGGCCTCCTTCGCACGCTGTGCAGTGTGCATATCGGACCGCCCGCGCCGAAGTTGAGCCGCTGGCGCGCACTGCGCCCGAAACACCCCGCTGATCGCCGCTTCGACGCGGCTGGCGGCTGCCGATACTGCGTGCCACAGCCCGCCTGGCGCGCCAACGCGCGCCGCGCACCGCCCGGGCGCACCACGACGCCGATGAACGACCGCTTCCGCCCGCCCGCGAACGCCCTCGGCCCGGTCTGGGCCGACGCGCAGGAGCAGGCGCTGCGGCAGGCGTTCTTCGACGAAGCGGCCGACAACCTGGCGCACTTCGAGCAGCTGCTGCTGGGCGGCGGCTTCACGCAGGCCGACGACGAGACGCTGCATGCGCTGTTTCGCTGCGCGCATTCGGTCAAGGGCGGCGCCGCGGCGTTCGCGCTGGACGACGTGACCGAGCTGACGCACCGCGTCGAGGCGCTGTTGGACCGGCTGCGCCGCCACGAGCGCCGCGCCGACGCCAGCTTGCTCGAGCTGCTGCTGCACTGCGGCGATGCGCTGCGCGGCTTGCTCGAACACCACCGCGGCGCAGCCGGCGGCGCCACCGCGCCGCCGGCGCTGGAGGGCTTGCTGCAGGCGCTGCGCGAGCAGGCCGACGCCACGCCGCCGAGCGCCGCGGCGCCCGAGCGCGCGTTGCAGCTCACGGTCGGCCCGCTGCAAGACCCCGGCGTGCTCGGCGAGCTGGTCGGCTTGTTCAGCGAGATCGACGGCCTCGGCCAGATCACGCCGCTGGCCGCTGACCCCAGCTGCGGCGGCGCCGGCGACGGGCTGCACCGCTTTGCGCTGCGCACCCACTGCAGCGACGACGAGCTGCTGTCGCTGTGCGGGTTTCACGTCGACGCCGCGCTGCTGCGGCTGTCACCGTTGGCCGCCGCCGCGGCCGCCACCGAACCGCCGCACGCCGCTGCCGAACCGTCGGGCGCGCTGTGCGCTGCCGTGGCGCCGCGCGCGACGCCGGCCCCGGCGGCCGACGGCGACAGCCTGCGCGTGCCGGTGCGCAAGGTCGACGAGCTGATCAACCTGGCCGGCGAGCTGGTCACCGCGCAGGCCATGCTCGCGCAGGGCTGCGCCGCGCTGGCGCCGCCCGAGCAGCTGCGGCTGGCCGGCGTGCTGGCCGAGCTGCAGCGCCACACCCGCGCGCTGCAAGAGGCCGCGATGGCGGTGCGCATGATCCCGGTGGCGCAGCTGTTCGGCCGCTTTGCACGGCTGGTGCGCGAGCTCGGCGCCAAGCTCGGCAAGCCGATCGAGCTGCTGACCGAAGGCGGCAGCACCGAGCTGGACAAGGGCATGATCGAGCGGATCGTCGACCCGCTGACGCACCTGGTGCGCAACAGCTGCGACCACGGCATCGAGCCGCCCGCCGAGCGCCGCGCGCGCGGCAAGCCCGAAACCGGCAGGTTGTGGCTGGCGGCGTCGCACCAGGGCGGCTCGATCGTGATCGAGCTGCGCGACGACGGCCGCGGCCTGTCACGCGCCCGGCTGCTGGCCACGGCACGCGAGCGCGGCCTGCGCGCGCCCGACAGCCTGAGCGACGCCGAGGTCTGGTCGCTGATCTTCGCGGCCGGCTTTTCCACCGCGGCGCAAGTCAGCGAGGTCTCGGGCCGCGGCGTCGGCATGGACGTGGTCCAGCGCAACATCGCGGCGCTGGGCGGTGCGATCGATCTCGACAGCGTCGAAGGGCAGGGCCTGTGCGTGCGCGTGCGCCTGCCGCTGACGCTGGCCATCATGGACGCGCTGGCCGTGCGCGTGGCCGACGAGCGCTACCTGCTGCCGCTGGCCGCGGTGGTCGAGAGCCTGCACATCGCGCCCCAGCACCCGCTTGGCAGCGATGCGCCGCAGCCGCCTTGCATGACGCCGGCGGCGCTCGGGTCGGGCCAGGGCCAGGGCCAGCGCCGGGGCCAGGCGCGGGCGGCGCTGCGCACGCTCGGCGGCGGCGCGCAGCTGCTGCGCCTGGGCGACGACTTCGTGCCGGTGCTGGCGCTGCAGCAGCTGTTCGCGGTGCCGGCCGGCGCGCACGAGCGCGACGATTCGGTCATCGTGGTGGTCGAGGCCGACGGCGCGCGCGTCGCGCTGCGCGTGCACGAGCTGCTCGGCCAGCAGCAGGTGGTGGTGAAGAACCTCGAGCCCAACCTGGGCGCGATCGAGCGCGTGGCCGGCGCCACGATCATGGGCGACGGCCGGGTCGCGCTGATCCTGGACGTGCGCGCGCTGGTGCGCGCGGCAGCGCGCTGATCGCGCAGCAAGTCGCACCGTGGCGCACCGGCGCCGGCCGGCGCGGTCAAGGCCGCCTGGCAGCCGCCGATAAGCGATGGCAAACAAGCGAAGGCAAAGCCGGGCGTGCGGCCGCGGCCTGGCCGACGCCCCGCCAAGGAGCCCACATGAACCCATTGCCCGCGGCGCAAGCCGCCGATGCGCCCGCCGAGTTCGACCCGGCCGCCGGCCTGCGCGAGTTTCTCGCCTTCAGGCTCGGCGCCGAGGAGTACGGCGTCGACATCCTGCGCGTGCACGAGATCCGCTCCTACGAGCGCCCCACCCGCATCGCCGGCACGCCGGAGTTCGTCAAGGGCGTGATCAACCTGCGCGGCATGATCGTGCCGATCGTCGACCTGCGGCTGAAGCTGCAGCTGCAGGCGGCGCAGTACGACGCCTTCACCGTGGTCATCGTGCTGCAGGTCGGCGCGCGCGTGATGGGCATGGTGGTCGACGCGGTGTGCGACGTGATCGCGCTGCAGCCCGAACAGCTGCGCCCGGCGCCCGCGCTGCGTGCCGGGCCGGCCGGCGAGCACCTGATGGCGATCGGCGCGGCCGACGAGCGCATGCTGATCCTGGTCGACATCGACAAGCTGATCGGCGGCGCCGATCTCGGCGGCGGCGCACGCACGCTGCAATGAACCGGTGGCGCCTGGCCACCCGGCTGTGGCTGCTGCTGGGGCTGAGCAGCGCGGCGCTGCTGGCGCTGGGCGCGCTGGCGCTGCACGCGGCCGGCGCGGCCGCACCGCGCGGGGCGATCTGGCTGGCGATGGTGCTGGGCGTGGGCGCGCCGCTGGCCGGCGGCCACGCGCTGCTGCGCGGGCTGCAGCGCGAGCTTGGTGCCGAACCCGGCGACGCCGTGGTGCTCGCCGAGTCCATCGGCCACGGCGCCCCGCAGCTGGCGGCAGCGCAGCACGCGGCCGCACCGGGCAGCGTGCTGGCCGCGCTGCAGCGGCTGCAATCGGCCTTGCGCGAGCGTGCGCAGCGGCTGCGCGACCAGGCCGGCGCGCTGGCCGGCGCGGCGGCGCCGCCGGCCGACGGCAGCGACGAGTTGCGTGCGCGCCGCGCCGCGCAGGCCGCCGCGCTGCGCGAAGCCGGCGCGTCGCTGGCGCTGCTCGATGCCAGCGTGCGGCATGACGCCGGCAAGGTGCAGCAGGCCAGCCGCGCCGCGCTCGACGCATCCGCCGTGGCGCAGCACGGCGGCCAGGTCGTGGGTCAGGTGGTCGACACGATGCGCGGCATCGACGCCGCATCCAAGCGCATCGCCGACATCGTCGGCGTGATCGACGGCATCGCGTTCCAGACCAATCTCCTCGCGCTGAACGCCGCTGTCGAAGCCGCGCGCGCCGGCGAGCAGGGGCGCGGCTTCGCCGTGGTGGCCGTCGAGGTGCGCAGCCTGGCGCAGCGCAGCGCCGACGCCGCGCGCGAGATCAAGCAGCTGATCGGCGCCAGCGTCGAACGCATCGAGCAAGGCACCGCGCTGGCCGACCAGGCCGGCGCGACGATGGCCGAGGTGGTCGATGCGATCGGCCGCGTCAGCCACGCCATGGCCGACCTCAGCGCCGCCGGCAACGAGCACGGCGCCGGCATGGCGCGTGTCGGCGAGGCGATGCAGCGCATCGACCAGGCCGCCCGGGTCGATGCCGATGCGGTCGAGCGCGGCGCGGCCATCGCGCGCGAGTTGCAGCAGCACAGCACGCAACTGCTGCACACGCTGGGCGCGCCGCAGGGTGCGCTCGCACCGTGACCCGCCGTCGGCCACCGCCGCGCCGGCTTTGCCTCGGCGGCGCCAGGACGCCACCCCAGCACAGACTTGCCGCAGGCCGCTTCGTGCCAAGGGCCGTTGGCCGCCGCGGCACGCCTCGATCGCGAAACCCTGCGACGCGCCAAGCCAAGGCGGTGGCTATACTCGCCAGCCACAGCGCCGATTTGTTCCGGATTGCGGGCGCTCTACAAATGCCGCTAAAGAGGGCTCACCCGGTGTGCGCTCGACCGTTGCGGCACCGGGTTTCGTTTTTTTGGCCATGGGCGCGATCGGTACCGTCACTGCACAGGCGATGCACTTCGCCACGCCGCTGCCGCTGCAAAGCGGTGCGGCGCTGCGCGACTACACGCTGGTCTACGAGACCTACGGCACGCTGAACGCACAGCGCAGCAACGCGGTGCTGGTGTGCCACGCGCTGAACGCCGGCCACCATGTCGCCGGCCGCCATGCCAGCGACCCGGCCGAAGCCGGCGCCACCGGCTGGTGGGACAACCTGGTCGGCCCGGGCAAGCCGCTGGACACCGACAAGCTGTTCGTCATCGGCATCAACAACCCCGGTTCGTGCTTTGGCAGCACCGGGCCGACGAGCCCGAACCCCGATGTCCCCGGCCAGCCCTACGGCGCCGACTTCCCGGTGGTGACGGTGGAGGACTGGGTCGCCGCGCAGGCGCTGCTGCTGCAGCGGCTGGGCATCACGCAGCTGGCCGCGGTGATCGGCGGCAGCCTGGGCGGCATGCAGGCGCTGGCCTGGACGCTGCACTACCCCGAGCGCGTGCGCCACTGCATCGCCATCGCCACCGCGCCGAACCTGTCGGCCGAGAACATCGCCTTCAACGAGGTGGCGCGCCGCGCGATCGTCACCGACCCCGACTTCCACGGCGGGCACTACCTGCGCCATGGCACGCTGCCGCGGCGCGGGCTGCGCCTGGCGCGCATGATCGGCCACATCACGTACCTGTCCGACGACGTGATGAACACGCGGTTCGGCCGCGCGCTGCGCAACGGCGAGATTGCCTTCAGCACCCAGGACATCGAGTTCCAGATCGAAAGCTACCTGCGCCACCAGGCCGACAAGTTCGCCGAGTACTTCGACGCCAACACCTACTTGCTGATCACGCGCGCGCTCGACTACTTCGACCCGGCGCGCGCCGCCGGCGGCGACTTGGCCCGCGCCTTTGCCGCTGCGCGCGGCCTGCGCTTCTTGCTCGTGAGCTTCAGCACCGACTGGCGCTTCGCGCCAGCGCGCTCGCGCGAGATCGTCAAGGCGCTGGTCGATAACCGCATCGAGCTCAGCTACGCCGAGATCGACGCGCCGCACGGCCACGATGCGTTCTTGCTCGACGATGCGCGCTACCACGGCGTGCTGCGCGCGTACTTCGATCGCGTCGCCGCCGAGGCGGCGGCATGAGGCGGCAGCGGCCGGGCAGGGGGGCCGAATGAGCGAGCGCGCCAATCTGCAGATCCTGGCCGGCCTGGTGCCGCCGGGCTCGCGCGTGCTCGACCTGGGCTGCGGCGACGGCGAACTGCTGGCGCAGCTGCAGCGCCACCGCGGCTGCAGCGGCTACGGCATCGAGATCGACGACGCCAACGTGCTGGCCTGCGCGCAGCGCGGCGTCAACGTCATTCAACTGAACCTGGAAGACGGGCTGGCGCTGTTCGAGGACGCGAGCTTCGACGTGGTGCTGCAGCTCGAGACGCTGCAGCACCTGCGCCACACCGAGGCGATGCTGCGCGAAACCGCGCGCGTCGGGCGCATCGGCATCGTCAGCTTCCCCAACTTCGCGCACTGGCCGAACCGGCTGCGCGTGCTGGGCGGGCGCATGCCGGTGACCAAGGCGATGCCCTACCAGTGGTACGACACGCCCAACATCCGCGTCGGCACCCACGCCGACTTCGACCTGCTGGCGCGCAAGCTCGGGCTGCGCGTGACCGACAGCTTCGGGCTGCAGCAAGGGCGCGTGGTGCGGCGCTGGCCCAACCTGATGGCCAACGTGGCGGTGTTTCGCTTCGAGCGCGCCTGATCAGGCGCCGCCGCGGCCCAGCCCGCGCAGCATCTGCCGCACCGCGCCGCGGCCGGCGCGGCGCAGGTCGAAGGCCTGCGGGTCGAGCATCCAGTCGACGATCAGGCCGTGCACCAGCGCATGCAGCGCGCGCGCGGTGGGCTTGGGCGCGACGTCGTCGGCCAGCTGCCCGGCCGCGCGCGCCTGGCTCAGCAGCGCCTCGATGCGGTGCAATGCCTGCCCGTACGAGCGCAGGTGGCGCTGGCGGATCGCGTCGAGCTCGCCGACGTACTCGACCTTTTGCGTCGAGATCGCGAACACCCGGCGCAGCCGCGCGTCGAGCACGACGCGCGCGCAGATGTCGTTCAGCAGCTCGCGCAGCCGGCCCATCGGGTCGGCCGCGTCGTCGGCCGCCGGCTCCAGCCAGTGCGGCTCGAACGGCAGCACCGCGCGGTCCATCATCGCGTTGAACAGGTCGGCCTTGTCGCGAAAGTGCCAGTAGACCGCGCCGCGCGTCAGGCCTGCAGCCTCGGCCACTTCCTGCAATGATGTGCCCGCCACGCCGCGCCGCTCGAACACCAGCTCGGCGGCGTCGAGCAGCGCATGGCGGGTCTGCTGGGCTTCTTGCTTGGTACGGCGCGCCATGGCCTGAGTCCGGTCCGGGGTTTTTACATACGTTTGTGAATGTATGTTTATACTCGAAGTCTCGCGTGCCGGCCATCGGTGGCCGTGCCGTACGCAAGGAATTCCAGTGATGCCAGCCATTCCGGGTGCGGCCGCACCCCGCCTCGTGGACCCCGCCCGGCTGCCGCGGCACGCGCTCGGCGCGGCGCTACTGGCGCTGCTGCTCAGCGCCTGTGGAGGCGGCGGTGAAGCCAAGCCCGGCGCCGCCCAAGGCGGCGGTGGCGGCGCGCCGCCGCCACCCGAGGTCGCGGTGGTCACCGTGCAGCCGCACAGCGCGCCGCTGGTCACCGAGCTGCCGGGCCGGATCGAGGCCTCGCGCGTGGCGCAGGTGCGTGCGCGCGTCACCGGCATCGTGCAAAAGCGCCTGTTCCGCGAGGGCAGCGATGTCAAGGCCGGACAATTGTTGTTCCAGATCGACCCGGCGCCGTACCAGGCGGTGGTCGACAGCGCCAAGGCCTCGCTGGCCAAGGCGCAGGCCAACCTGACGCAGGCCAGGGAACTGGCCACGCGCTACAAGCCGCTGGCCGACGCGCGCGCGATCAGCAGCCAGGAATACATCAACGCCCAGGCGGCGCAGGCGCAGGCCGAAGCCGACGTTGCCGCGGCCCAGGCCGCGCTGCGTACCGCGCAGCTGAACCTGGGCTATGCCAGCGTCACCGCACCGATCTCCGGGCGCATCGGCCGCGCGCTGGTTACCGAGGGCGCGCTGGTGTCGGCGGCCGAAGCGACGCAGCTGGCGCTGATCCAGCAGATCGACCCGGTGTATGTCAACGCCACGCAGGCGGTGACCGAGGTCGCGCGGCTGCGCAAGGCGGCGGCGGCCGCGCCGGCCGAGATGTCGGGCGTGCGCATCGTGCTCGACGACGGCAGCGAGCTCGAGCAGCGCGGCCGGCTGGTGTTCTCCGACCTGTCGGTCGACCCCAGCACCGGGCAGGTGACCCTGCGCAGCGAGGTCGCCAACCCGGGCGGCGTGCTGCTGCCCGGCATGTACGTGCGCATCCGCCTGGTGCAAGGGCAGATCGCCGACGCGATCCGGGTGCCGCAGCAGGCGGTCACGCGCGGGCCGCAGGGCGACAGCGTCGTGGTGGTCGGCGAAGGGGGTGTGGCCACGCCGCGCAAGGTGACGATCGCCGGTGCGCACGAGTCCGACTGGCTGGTGCAGGACGGCCTGCGCCCGGGCGAGCAGGTGATCGTCGAAGGCTTCCAGAAGATGCGCGTCGGCGCGCCGGTGCGGCCGGTGCCGTGGTCGGCGGCCGGCCCCGCCAAGCCGGCAGCGGCAGCCGCGAGCGCGCCGCCGGCTGCGGCCGCGTCCGCCGCCCCGGCCGCATCGGCCGGCCGCTGAAGGGGCCGCACCGATGGCCAAGTTCTTCATCGACCGGCCCATCTTCGCGTGGGTGATCGCGCTGTTCATCATCGTCGGCGGCGCGGTGTCGATCACCCAGTTGCCGGTATCGCAATACCCGACGGTGGCGCCGCCGGCGATCATCGTCAGCGCGGCCTACCCGGGTGCGTCGGCCAAGACGCTGCAAGACAGCGTGTTCACCGTCATCGAGCAGGAGATGAACGGCTCGCCCGGGCTGGCCTACATGGAGTCGGTGACGCAGGCCAACGGCACCGGCACGCTGACCCTGACCTACTCGCCCAACACCGACCCCGACCTGGCGCAGGTCGACGTGCAGAACCGCCTGGGCCGCGCCACGCCCAGGCTGCCGCAAGCGGTGACGCAGCAAGGCGTGCGGGTGGAAAAGGCGCGCAGCAACTTCCTGATGGTGGTGCTGTTGACCTCCACCGACCCGGCCTACGACCCGGTGGCGGTGGGCGACTACGCGTCGCGCAACGTGCTGCCCGAGATCCAGCGCATCGCCGGCATCGGCCAGGCGCAGTTGTTCGGCACCGAGCGCGCGATGCGGGTGTGGATCGACCCGGCCAAGCTGGTGGGCTACCGGCTGTCGGTGGCTGACGTGAACAACGCGATCCGCGCGCAGAACGCGCAGGTCGCCTCGGGCACGCTGGGCGAGCTGCCGAACGAGTCCGACCAGACCATCTCGGCCACGATCGTCGTCGACGGCCAGATGACCAACGTCGAGCAGTTCCGCAACATCGTGCTGCGCGCCAACCCCGACGGCTCGTCGGTGCGGCTGGCCGACGTCGCGCGCATCGAGCTGGGCGCGCAGAGCTACTCGACCTCGGCGCGGCTGAACGGCAAGCCCGCCGCCGGCATCGGCATCCAGCTGTCGCCCACCGGCAACGCGCTGCAGTCGGCCAAGGCGGTGCGCGCACGCATGGCCGAGCTGCGCCCGCACTTCCCGCCGGGCCTGAGTTACGACGTGCCGGTGGACACCTCGACCTTCGTGCAGATCTCGATCGGCAAGGTGGTCGAAACGCTGCTCGAGGCGGTGGTGCTGGTGTTCCTGGTGATGTTCCTGTTCTTGCAGAACTGGCGCTACACCATCATCCCGACCATCGTCGTGCCGGTGGCCTTGCTCGGCGCGTTCACCGTGCTGCTGGCGCTGGGCTACTCGATCAACGTGCTGACCATGTTCGGCATGGTGCTGGTGGTGGGCATCGTGGTCGACGACGCGATCGTCGTGGTCGAGAACGTCGAGCGCATCATGAGCGAGGAAGGCCTGCCGCCGCGCGAGGCCACGCGCAAGGCGATGGGCCAGATCTCGGGCGCGATCGTCGGTGTCACCGTGGTGCTGATCTCGGTGTTCGTGCCGCTGGCCTTCTTCACCGGCGCGGTGGGCAACATCTACCGCCAGTTCTCGGTGGTGATGGCCTCGGCGATCGCGTTCTCGGCCTTCCTCGCGCTGTCGCTCACCCCGGCGCTGTGCGCGTCGCTGCTGCAGCAGGTCGACGCCGGCCACCATCACGCCAAGAGCGGCTTCTTCGGCTGGTTCAACCGCGGCTTCTCGGCCACCGCCAAGGGCTACGAGGGCCTGCTGGGCAAGCTGCTGTCGCGCAGCCTGCGCATGATGCTGGTGTACCTGGCGATCGTCGCCGGCGTGATCTGGCTGGTGCTGCGGCTGCCGACCTCGTTCCTGCCCAACGAGGACCAGGGCAGCATCTTCGTCAACGTGCAGCTGCCGCCGGGCGCCACGATGAACCGCACCGTCAAGGTCATGGACCAGGTCGAGACCTTCATGCTCCAGCAGCCCGAGGTGCAGAGCATGGCCAGCGTACTGGGCTTCAACTTCTCCGGCTCGGGGCAGAACGCGGCCATCGCCTTCGTCACGCTGAAGGACTGGGACGAGCGCAAGGGCGCCGCGCACTCGGCGCAGGCGCTGGCCGGGCGCGCGTTCGGCGCGCTGATGGGCGTGAAGGACGCGTTCATCTTCCCCATCAGCCCGCCGCCGATCCCCGAGCTGGGCGCGGCCACCGGCTTCAACTTCCGGCTGCAAGACCGCGCCAGCAACGGCCACGACGCGCTGGTGGCCGCGCGCAACCAGCTGCTGGGCATGGCCGCGCAAAGCAAGCTGCTGGCCGGCGTGCGCCCCGACGGCCTGGAAGACGCGCCGCAGCTGCGCATCGACATCGACCGCGACAAGGCCGCCGCGCTGGGCGTGGGCTTCGACGCGATCAACCTGGTGATCTCCACCGCGTTCGGCTCGGCCTACGTCAACGACTTCCAGAGCCAGGGCCGGCTGCAGCGCGTGGTGGTGCAGGCCGATGCCGCGCAGCGCATGCGCGGCGACAACATCCTCGAGCTCAACGCCGTCAACCGCAACGGCGGCCTGGTGCCGCTGTCGTCGTTTGCCACCACCGGCTGGATCACCGGGCCGATGCAGCTGATCCGCTACAACGGCTACCCGACGATGCGCATCGCCGGCGACGCCGCACCGGGGGTCAGCACCGGCGCGGCGATGGCCGAGATGGAGCGGCTGGCCGGGCAGCTGCCGGCGGGCTTCGGCTTCGAGTGGACCGGGCAGTCGCGCGAGGAGCGGCTGGCCGGCGCCACCGCGATCTACCTGTTCGGCTTCTCGCTGCTGGCGGTGTTCTTGTGCCTGGCCGCGCTGTACGAAAGCTGGTCGATCCCGTTCTCGGTGATGCTGGTGGTGCCGCTGGGCGTGCTCGGCGTGGTGCTGGCCACGCAGGCGCGCGGCTTCAGCAACGACGTGTACTTCAAGATCGGGCTGATCACCATCATCGGGCTGTCGGCGAAGAACGCGGTGCTGATCATCGAGTTCGCCAAGGACCTGCAGGCGCAGGGCAAGAGCGCGGTGGCCGCGGTGCTGCAGGCCGCGCACCTGCGATTCAGGCCGATCGTGATGACCTCGATGGCCTTCATTCTGGGGGTGTTGCCGCTGGCCATCGCCAGCGGCGCCGGCTCGGCCAGCCAGCGCGCGATCGGCACCGGCGTGATGGGCGGCATGGTCAGCGCGGTGCTGCTGTCGGTGCTGTTCGTGCCGATCTTCTACGTGGTGGTGCGCGGCTGGTTCAAGGGCAGCGAGCGCCAGCGCAAGATGTACGCGCACGACACCGAAGCACCGGGCACGGAGGGCCAATCGTGATGCGACCACGACTTGCCGCACTGGCGCTGTCCGCCCTGTTGCTGGGCGGCTGCGCGTCGATGGCGCCGCCGTACGAGCGACCCACCGCGCCGGTGGCGGCGCAGTTTCCCGATGCCGAGCGCGCCGCCGCGGCAGCCGCCGGTGCCGTCACCGCCGCGCAGCCGGCGGCCGACATCGACTGGCGCGTGTTCTTCGTCGACCCGCGGCTGAAGGCGCTGATCGAGCTGGCGCTGCAGAACAACCGCGACCTGCGCGTGGCGGTGCTGAACATCGAGCGCGTGCGTGCGCAGTACCAGATCCAGCGCTCGGAGCAGTTCCCCACGCTGATGCTGGGCGCGACCGGGCTGTACCAGCCCAACGCCGATGGCCGCGGCAACCACAGCTTCTACACCGCGGGGCTCAACGTCACCGGCTACGAGCTCGACCTGTTCGGCCGCGTGCGCAGCCTGACCGATGCCGCGCTGCACCAGTTCTTCGCCAGCGAAGAAGCGCGCAAGGCGGCGCAGATCAGCCTGGTGGCGGCGGTGGCCAACACCTATCTGGCCTCGCTGGCCGACGAGGCGCAACTGGCCATCGCGCGCCAGACGCTCGAGTCGCGCGAAGAGGGCCTGCGGCTGCTGCAGCTGAGGTTCGACCACGGCACGCTGTCCGAATACGACCTGGCGCAGGCGGTGACGCTGGTGGAAGGCGCGCGCGCGGCGGTGGCGCTGCTGCAGCGCCAGCTGGCGCAGGGCCGCAACGCGCTGGTGCTGCTGGTGGGCCAGCCGCTGCCGGCCACCTTGCCGTCGGCACTGCCGCTGGACCAGCAAGGCCTGCTGTCGAACCTGCCTGCCGGCTTGCCGTCCGAGCTGCTGCAGCGCCGCCCCGACGTGCGCCAGGCCGAGCGCCAGCTGCAAGCGGCCAACGCCAACATCGGCGCGGCGCGCGCGGCGTTCTTCCCGCGCATCACCCTGACCGGCAACGTCGGTCTGGCCAGTTCGCAGCTCGGCGACCTGTTCGACGGCAGCGCCTGGCAATTCGCGCCGCGCATCACGCTGCCGATCTTCGATGCCGGCGCCAACCGCGCCAACCTGCAGCGCAGCGAAGCCGACCGCGACATCGCGCTGGCGCAGTACGAGCGCTCGATCCAGGCGGCGTTCCGCGAGGTGGCCGACGCGCTGGCCGGGCGCGCCACCTACGGCGAGCAGTTGCGCGCGCAGCAAGCGCAGACCGACGCCGAGCTGCGCCGCTCGCAGCTGGCCGAGCTGCGCTTTCGCAACGGCATCGCCAGCTTCCTGGACGTGCTCGATGCGCAGCGCACGCTGCTGGCCACGCAGCAGGCGACCATCGTCGTGCAGGCCGCGCAGCAGCAGAACCTGGTGACGCTGTACAAGGTGCTGGGCGGCGGCTGGCAGGACGACGCGCACTGAGCGCGGCGGCTGCCGCGGACCGCGCCGTGCCACAGTTCGACCCAGGCCTGAGCACGCGCGACGGGCTGACGCTGCGGCTGCGCCACTGGCCGCTGGCCCAAACCGGGGCGTCCCAGCGCACGGTGCTGCTGGTGCACGGCCTGGGCGAACACTGCGGCCGCTACCACGCGCTGGCGCTGCAACTCAACGCATGGGGCTGGCAGGTGGTCGGCTACGACCAGCGCGGGCACGGCCGCAGCGATGGCGCGCGCGGCGGCATCGCGCACGACGACGACCTGCTGCACGACCTGGCTGGCGTGATCGACCGGGTGCGCGGCGCGCTGCCCGGCCCTTTGCTGCTGCTCGGCCACAGCATGGGCGGGCTGGTGGCGGCGCGCTTTGTCGCTGGCGACGACGGTGCCGGCTGGGCGCGCGCGGTGGACGCGCTGGTGCTGTCGTCGCCCGCGCTGGACCCCGGCATGAGCCCCGCGCAGCGCCTGCTGCTCGCCACGCTGGGGCGGCTGGCACCGCAACTGGCGCTGGGCAACGGCCTGAAGCCCGAGTGGATCTCGCGCGACCCGCAGGTGGTGCGCGACTACCTCGGCGACCCGCTGGTGCACGACCGCATCACGCCGCGGCTGGCGCGCTTCATCGTCGGCGGCGGCAAGGCGGTGGCCGCACGCGCTGCCGGCTGGCGCGTGCCGACGCTGCTGCTGTACGCGGGCGCCGACCGCTGCGTCGCGCCGGCCGGCAGCGAGCGCTTTGCCGCGGCGGCGCCGCAGGCGCTGGTGGCGGCAAAGCGCTTTCCCGCGCTGTACCACGAGATCTTCAACGAGCCCGAGCGGGTGGAGGTGTGTGCGGCGCTGTCCGGGTGGCTGGCACAGCACGCACCCACAGCCGGATAGACCCCACGACGCCGCCGCGCCGATGCGCCGCGTGCCGCGTGCCGCATGTCGGTCAGACCGGCAGCGTGTAGCTCAGCTTCGAGCCAACGGCTTCGAACACGCCCTGGGCGCGCAACGCATCGGCGAGCTGCATGGCGGCGGCCTCATCGAGCTTGGGCTGAAACAGCGCGGCGATCGACCCCAGCAGCGTCTTCAGTGACGCCGGACGCTGTGCACCGCGGCGCAGCAGGTACTCGATGATGCGCGACAGCTTGTCGTCGTCGGCTTCGCTGCAAGGCGCCTTGACGATGGGGATGCCGAACACATCGGCCCGCCGATGGACCGCGATCCCGCCCGACTTCAGATGCGCGACCAGCGGGTCGAGGCCGCTGTCCTTGGTGATGAGGTGGAAGTAGTCGCCCGGGTGCTGCTTCACCAGCGCGCCAAGGTAGTAGGACATGTGAAAGTCCAGCGCGTTGCGCCCGGTGCTGGCCATCTTGACGACCCTGGCAGCCTCGCCCTTGTGCTGAAACAGTTCCAGCAGGTCGATGCTCACCTTGGACTGCATCGCGCCGACGAAGATCCAGACGCTGAACACCGGCTGGCGCAACGCGTCCGCGACCCGCGGCTGCACGTTCTCGTAGTCGATCAGCACGTGGTTGATTGTCATCCGTCGGTGGTCAGGTATCTGATGCAAGACACTGCGGCGCCCGCGGCGGGGTCGCCCTGTCGAGCCTCGGTGCGCAGTCTCGCCTTCGACGATACGGCCGCCGATGCGGTCATGGGCACGCCGTGCCGGATTGCACGGGTGCATCGCGCGAAATGGTCCGCAGTTCCGGCAACGCCCTTGCCGCAGCCGCCATCGGTGGCAGCCCGCTCAGCAGTTCAGTGGCCGAGCGGGGGGCGCGCCACCCGCAACTCGTGCGAAACAGCGGCAAGACGAGACGTACAACGGCTGCGACGAACCTCCTTGCCAACAGCACGCCTTGGACTTCTCCAGACGACCGTGCTCCCCGGTCCTGCCTCGGCGACATCGGGCACTGCGGCGCTTGCAGGCGCTGCCGTCCTGACGCCGGCACGGGAGCAGGCACGCCCGGCACCTAGCGATAGGCGGGAAAGCGGGGAAACGCTGTCGGGATCGCCACCTCGGGTGCAGGACTGGGCTGGACGGCCGATCAACGTGTCCATCATGTTGTGGATGCGCCTGCATCCCTTGCACCGATAGCCTTCCATCCCGGTCCGCCGCTGGCGGGCTCTGACGGGAGAGACAACATGCGCAGACACGGCCAGATGCTCAGGGGCGAGAACCCGCCCAGTTCCACCTACTACGACAAGGGCCGCTTCGGGCGCATGTTCCCGCGGCTCGAGCCGTTCGCCGCCAACACGCCGATCCTGCGCGCCGCGCTGCTGGAGATTGGCAAGAAGGGCGGCATCATGGACGCGGCCGATTCGCAGACCGCTTCGCCGCGCGATCTGATCGTGGTTCCAGCGTTGAGCGCGAACAATCCGGACAACCCCACGATGACGGCGGGGATGACCTTCTTCGGGCAGTTCGTCGACCACGACATCACGCTGGACACGACGTCGAGCCTCGAGCAGCAGGTCGACCCCGAGGCGATCGAGAACTTCCGCATTCCATCGCTGGCGCTGGACAACATTTACGGCCAGGGGCCGCTGAACAGCGCCCACCTGTACGACGCCGACGATCCGGTGAAGCTGCTGATCGAGCCGAATCCGGCCTCGACGGCTCACTCGCGAGGCGGCATCCTGCGCCACGACCTGCCGCGCAACAACCAGAACACTGCACTCGTCGGCGACGTTCGCAGCGACGAGAACATCGTGCTGTCGCAGATGCATCTGGCCTTTTTGAAGTTCCACAACAGCTGCGTCGATCACGTACGGGCGCATACCGGCCTGAGCTCGCCGCTGGCCGTGTTCGCCGAAGCGCAACGGCTCGTGCGCTGGCACTACCAGTGGATCATCACGCACGAGTACCTGCCGGCCACCTGCGGACAGGACGTGCTGGACGACATCCTGGACAACGGGCGCAAGCACTACAAGTGGCGGCACGAGCCGTTCATTCCGGTGGAGTTCTCGGTGGCGGCGTTTCGCTTCGGGCATTCGCAGGTACGCCCGTCCTACCGGCTGAACTTCGGCCCCGGTGCCGGTGGCGACGTGTTCCTGCGGCTGTTCGCCGACACGCCGGCGAACGCTGCTGCCGATGATCCGGACGACATGCGCGGCGGCCTGCGGCCCGGCGCTGCACGTCAGGGACGGCGCTTCATCGACTGGCAGACGTTCTTCGACTTCGGCGATGGCAATGCGCGCAACAACAAGAAGATCGACACCAAGCTGTCGAGCGTGCTGATGGACTTGATCGGCTTTCCTGCCGACGAGCCGCAGTCGCTGGCTCAGCGCAACCTGCTGCGCCATCTGACCTTCCGCCTGCCGTCGGGGCAGGCGGTGGCACGAGCGATGCGGTTGCCCGAGCTGCCCGCCGCGGATCTCGTCGACTTGCAGCCCTTCGGGCTCGACAGGCGCACGCCGCTGTGGTTTTACGTGCTGCGCGAAGCCGAGCGCACGCGCAACGGCGAACGTCTGGGCCCCGTCGGCGCGCGAATTGTCGGTGAGGTGTTCATCGGCCTGCTGGAAGGCGATCCCACGAGCTACCTCCGGCAGGACAAGTCCTGGGTTCCCTCGCTGCCATCGGCCGGCGGCGCAGGCATCTTCAAGATGACGGACTTGCTGAACCTTGCGGACGTTGTGCCGGCGCTTTGAGCCAGCGCACAGCGCCCAGACCGTGGAACCTCTTGCGCTGGCTTGGTGGTATGAGCCCCCCTCTAGTACTGGGCGCGAGCGGGGCAAACCGACGACAGGAGTTGCACCATGAACACCCTCACGCCGCTGGCCGCTGCCACCGCATTGGCGTTCTCGGCCAGCCACGAGAGACATCCCACCTGCGTAACACGCCCCGGGGCAACGTGCTCGTCACGATCAGCCGGCGTAGCACGACAGCACTCCGTACAGCTTCGTTGCGTATCGCTCCACCAGTGCCGTTGCAGCCATGGCCGACTCCCTCGCCGTCGGTTACGCCGCCATCGTATGACCTGTTTGGTTCCGGCTCCGCCGGCTTAGGACATTCCCGCGAGGGTTTGGCGGCCTCGTGCCTGATTCGTGGATTTCCGTTTCTGCCTGGTCCGCCGCTCCCAATGGGTCATTGCCATGCTGAGCTTCGGCGTCAGGGCGGAGTCTCGGCAGAAAGCCGAGCACCCACATCCTCGACGACACCGGTTTCGAAGCCAAACAACAAGGTCAAACGTCGATGTTCCCGGCGCGCAGCGCGTTGGTTTCGATGAAATCGCGCCGCGGCTCGACCTCGTCGCCCATCAGCATCGTGAACACG
>CALBTN010000415.1 GCA_937967345.1 uncultured Rubrivivax sp.
CCGCGAGCGCGGACCGGCACGGGTGCCGGCGCCGGGCTGAATCCTTGCGGCTCGCTGCCTTGCGCCGCCGAGACGTTACGGCTTCAGCAGCGGCTTCAGCGCCGGCCAGACGTTGTCCAGCAGTTGCGGCTGCGCCTGTGCGTTGGGGTGGATGCGGTCGTTCTGGAACAGCTTGTCGGCCTGCGGCCCGTCGGCCACACCGGCGAGGAAGAACGGCAGCAGCGCCGCGCCCTCGGCCTTGGCGACGCGGGCAAACACGGCGGCGAAGTCCTGCGCGTACTTCTGGCCGTAGTTGGGCGGCACCTGCATGCCCAGCAGCAGGACCTTGGCGCCGGCCGCTCTTGCGTCGCGCACCATCGCGCTCAGGTTGGCCTCGGTCATCGCCGGCGGCAGGCCGCGCAGCGCGTCGTTGCCGCCGAGCTCGACGATGACGATCCTGGGCTGGTGCTGCGCCAGCAGCGCCGGCAGCCGCGAACGACCGCCGGCGGTGGTGTCGCCGCTGACGCTGGCGTTGACGACCTGCAGCTTGCTGCGCTCGCGCTTCAAGCGCTGCTGCAGCAGTTCGACCCAGCCGCTGCCGCGCGCCAGGCCGTATTCGGCCGACAGGCTGTCACCCACCACCAGCAGCGTTGCCCCCGGCGCGGCCGCCAGCAGTGGGCGCGACGCCGCGAGCGCGATGCCAAGCAAGCTACAGTGCAGCAGCAGCGAGCGCCGCCGCCGCATCGAACTCCAAGCACGCATGTCCGAACCGATCATTGCCGTTGAACACCTCACCAAACAGGTGGCCGATGCCACCGGAACCCTGACCATTCTGGACGACATCAGTTTCGCGCTGCGCGAGCGCGAGTCGGTAGCGATCGTCGGTGCGTCGGGGTCGGGCAAGAGCACCTTGCTGTCGATCATTGCCGGTCTGGACTTGCCCAGCAGCGGCCGGGTGCGGCTGGCCGGAACCGATCTGTTCACGCTCGACGAAGATGCTCGGGCCGCGGTGCGCGCGCGCAAGATCGGCTTCGTGTTCCAGAGCTTCCAGCTGCTGGGCAACCTGAACGCGCTGGAAAACGTGATGCTGCCGCTCGAGCTGCGCGGCCAGCCCGATGCCCGCGCGCGTGCGGCCGAGATGCTCGACCGGGTGGGCCTGAGCAGCCGGCTCGGCCACTACCCGAAACTGCTGTCCGGCGGCGAGCAGCAGCGCGTCGCGTTGGCGCGCGCCTTCGTGGTGCAGCCGGCGGTGCTGCTGGCCGACGAGCCCACCGGCAGCCTGGATTTCGCCACCGGCGCCAAGGTGATGGAGCTGATGTTCGACATGAACCGCGAGGCTGGCACCACGCTGGTGATGGTGACGCACGATGCGGCCATCGCCGGGCAGTGCCAGCGCCAGCTCGGCATCGAGGGCGGGCGGCTGGTGCGCGACCAAGCCGCCTGAAGCCCAGGCCGCCTGAAGCCGCCCCGGCGCCGCGACGGCCGCGGCCCCGGGTCAGCGCGAGCTCGTCAGGGCTGCGCGAACTTGTAGTCGGTCTTGGCCGCGTCGCGCAGTTGCTCCTGGTACTGCGCCAGCTTCATCTGCTCGAGGCGCTGCACGATCTGCGCCTTGACGTCGTCGAAGGCCGGGAACTCGGCCTCGCGCGTGTCTTCGAGCTTGATCACGTGCCAGCCGAACTGCGTCTTCACCGGCTCGGCCGTGATCTCGCCCTTCTTCAGCTGGGTCAGCGCCCGGCCGAACTCGGGCACGTAAGCGTCGGCCTTGGCGTAGTCCAGATCGCCGCCCTGCGCGCCCGAGCCTGGATCCTTCGAGTGCTGCTTGGCCAGTTCCTCGAAGCTCGCGCCGGCCTTGAGCTGCGCGATCAGCGCCTTGGCCTCGGCCTCGTCGGCGACCAGAATGTGGCGCGCGCGGTACTCGGTGCCGCTGAGCTGGGCCTTGAACTTGTCGTACTCGGCCTGGGCTTCGGCATCGCTGACCGGGTGGGCCTTCTTGAAGTTTTCGAACAGCTCGCGAATCAGGATGCTCTGGCGCGCCAGCTCCATCTGCGCGCGGTAGTCGGGCGATGCCGCCAGGCCCTGGCGCTCGGCTTCCTGCACGAAGATCTCGCGCAGCACCACCTGGTCCTTGGCCTGGGCCTCCGTTTCCGGCCCGACCTTCTGGCCGGCGCGTGCGGCTTGCTGCAGCAGGTTGTCCACCCGCGCCTTGGGCACGGCCTTGCCGTTGACCACGGCGATGTTCTGCGCCAGCGCCGGCAGCGGCATCAGCAACGCGGCCGAAAGGGCCAAGGCGGCGGCACGCACGGCCGTGGGGGTGGTGTTCATCGAGGGTCTTTCGTGGGGGAGGGATGGGCCGCGGCGCCTGGCGGCGCACACCGCGACAGCGCCGCTGCTGCGGCTTCGGGCTGGGTAGCCCGCGGTCAACTGGGGTTCACTGCGCTTGGATTCAAGGTTCGCCGGGCGCATGGGCCTCGATGGCCAGCGCGTGGATGCCGGCAGGCATCAGCGAACGCAGCGCATCATATACGAGCAGATGCCGCGCAACCCGGGGGCACCCGGCAAAGCGTGCGCTGGTCAGGCGCACGCTGAAATGGCGCCCTTCGCGCGCCCCGGCATGGCCGATGTGCAGGTGGCTGTCGTCCTGCACTTCGAGCTCGCTGGGCTGCAGCGCCTCGCGCAGCGCGGCTTCGATCGCCTCGCGGCTGATGCTCACGGGTGGACGGCGGCTGCGGCCGCTGGCTGGTTGTGCGTCATCGGGGTGCCATCGCTCAGTCGCGCGGCTCGAAGTCGATCGCCGCCGAGTTGATGCAAAAGCGCTCGCCGCGCGGCGCCGGCCCGTCGTCGAACACGTGGCCCAGGTGCGAGCCGCAACGGCGGCAGCGCACCTCGACGCGCACCATGCCGTGGCTGGCATCGCGCAGCCGCTCGACCGCGGCATCGTCGATCGCCGACGCGTAGCTGGGCCAGCCGCAGCCGGCGTCGAACTTGGTCTGCGACGCGAACAGCGGCGCGCCGCAGCCGACGCAGGCGTAGGTGCCCGGCTCGAAGTGGTCCCAGTAGCGGCCGCTGAAGGCGCGCTCAGTGGCGGCGTGGCGCGCCACCCGGTACTGCATCGGGTCGAGCTGCGCGCGCCACTCGTCATCGCTCTTGCGCAACGGGTAGCTGGGGTCGTCGATCGGCTTGCTCATATGCGCGGTGCCGCGGCTGCGTTTCGCGGATCGGCCTATTGTGCCGCCGTGGCGAATACGCAAGAATTTCCCGGACCCTGCGGGGTCTTCGCATGTGCCGCAGCCGACTGCGCCGCGCCGCCAACCACCCACGACCGCGCCCGTTGCCGGGCTCGAACTCGAGACTCCCGCTTGCCTTCGGGACTGGAGACCCTGCCATGACTGCCAGCTACGAAGCCCGCGGCGCGATCGCCGTGATCACGTTGAACAACCCGCCGGTCAACGGCCTGGGCTTCGAAACGCGGCGCGGCATTGCCGACGGCGTGGAGCGCGCCAACGACGATGCGGCGATCAAGGCGATCGTCATCACCGGCGCGGGCAAGGCCTTTTCCGGTGGCGCCGACATCCGCGAGTTCGGCACGCCCAAGGCCCTGGCCGAGCCGAACCTGCTGAGCGTGATTGCGCAACTCGAAGCCAGCGCCAAGCCGGTGGTCGCGGCGGTGCACAGCGTGGCCATGGGCGGCGGGCTGGAGCTGGCGCTGGGCTGCCACTACCGGGTGGTGGCGCCCGGTGCGCTGATCGCGCTGCCCGAAGTCAAGCTCGGCCTGATTCCGGGCGCCGGCGGCACACAGCGCCTGCCGCGGGTGGTGGGCGTCGAAACCGCGCTGAACATGATCGTCAGCGGCGACCCGGTCAAGAGCGAGGTGCTGGCGGCGATCCCCGGCCAGAAGCTGTTCGACCGCGTGATCGACGGCGACCTGCTGGCCGGCGCGCTGGCTTACGCCGCCGAGGTGGCCGAGCAGCGGCCGCTGCCGCTGGTGCGCCAGTTGCAGGCGGCCCATGCCAACGCCGACGGCTACTTCGGCTTTGCGCGCAACACCGTGCGCGCGATCGCCAAGAACCTGCCGGCACCGGGCCGCGGCGTGGACTGCGTCGAAGCCGCGGTGAAACGGCGCTTCGACGACGGCATGCGTTTCGAGCGCGAGACCTTTCTCGGGCTGATGCTGACGCCCGAGAGCAAGGCGCTGCGCCATGCCTTCCTCGGCGAGCGCGCGGCGGCAAAGATCCCCGACGTGCCCGAGGACACGCCGCAGCGCAAGATCGACAAGGTGGCGGTGATCGGCGCCGGCACCATGGGCGGCGGCATCAGCATGAACTTCCTCAACGCCGGCATCGCGGTGACGCTGCTCGAGACCAGCCAGGAAGCGCTGGACCGCGGCGTCGGCGTGATGCGCAAGAACTACGAAGCGCAGGTCAAGAAGGGCAAGCTGAAGCAGGACAAGTACGAGCAGCGCATGGCGCTGCTGCAAACCACGCTGGCCTACGACGACATCAAGGGCGCCGACCTGGTGATCGAGGCGGTGTTCGAGGACATGGGCGTCAAGGAGAAGGTCTTCAAGACGTTGGACGGCGTGATGAAGCCCGGCGCGATCCTCGCCAGCAACACCAGCACGCTGGACCTGAACCGCATCGCCGGCTTCACGCAGCGGCCGCAGGACGTGGTCGGCATGCACTTCTTCAGCCCGGCCAACGTGATGAAGCTGCTGGAGGTGGTGCGCGGCGAGAAGACCGCCAAGGACGTGCTGGCCACCGTGATGTCGGTCGCCAAGAAGATCCGCAAGACGGCCGTGGTCTCCGGCGTGTGCGACGGCTTCATCGGCAACCGCATGATCGAGCAGTACAGCCGCCAGGCCGGCTTCCTGCTGGACGAGGGTGCCACGCCGCAGCAGGTGGACAAGGCGATCGAGCGCTTCGGCTTTGCGATGGGCCCGTTCCGCATGGGCGACCTGGCCGGCAACGACATCGGCTGGGCGATCCGCAAGCGCCGCTACCAGGAAAAGCCGGACA
>CALBTN010000416.1 GCA_937967345.1 uncultured Rubrivivax sp.
TGGGACAGCGGCATCGGCATCTCCGAGGCCAGCCTGCCGCGCATCTTCGACGAGTTCTACCAGGTGCAAAGCCAGCGCCCGCTGGCCGCGCACCAGCGCAAGGGCCTGGGGCTGGGGCTGGCGATCGTGGCGCGGCTGGCCGCGCTGCTGCAAGCGCCGATCTCGGCGCGTTCGCGCGTCGGCCACGGTACCGTGTTCAGCCTCGAGGTGCCGCCGGGCAAGGCGGTGCGCGCGCTGCAGCCGGCGGCGTCGCAGGCCAGGGCGCCGCTGGGTCTGACGTTGCAGGGCCGGCTGATCGTGGTGGTCGAAGACGAAGCCGCGGTGCGCGAGGGCCTGGGCGTGCTGCTCAAGGCCTGGGGTGCCAGCGTGGCCGATTTCGACTCGGTGGCGTCACTCGAACACTGGCTGGCCAGCCGGCCGGCGCGGCAACCCGACCTGCTGCTGGTGGACTACCGGCTGCCGCAGGCGCGCACCGGGCTGGATGCGCTGGCCGTGCTGCGCGCGTACTGGCCGCAGGCCCGGCTGCCGGCGATCGTCATCACCGGCAGCACGATCGGCGGCCACGAAAGCGAAGCCGCCGAGCACGACTTTCACCTGCTGATCAAGCCGGTGCTGCCGAACAAGCTGCGCGCGATGATCGCCTTCAAGCTGGGCGTGCGCGGCTGAGCGCTTACCCCTTGCCCGAGGGTGCACTCGGCCGCTGGGTCTACCAGCGGCCGGATCGTGCACTCGGCCGCTGGCTCTACCAGCGGCCGGATCGTGCACTCGGCCGCTGGCTCTACCAGCGGCCGGATGGCGCACTCGGCCGCTGCTGCGGCGGCGGCAGCTTGGACACCAGGCACTGCGCCGAGGCCTGCGTGCGCGCGTCGCCGAAGAAGTTGTAGATCTCGTCCAGGTAGGCCTGCGGCGTGATGCGCTTGTAGTACAGCCTCGAGGTGGCGTCGAACCACTGGTCGTACAGGTCGAGCGCGTCGTTCGGCGCCGAGTAGTTGGCGGTGATCACCTGCGAGCCCACCACCAGCGGCGCGCAGTCCACCGACACCCGGTCGACAAAGCCGTCGAAGCCGGTGGCCTTGAGGTTGTCCACGGTGTCGGGCGCGCAGCCGCTCAACAGCGCGGCCAAGCCGGCCGCCAGCGCGATGCTTCTCATGTGCAGCTCCCTTGGTGCACGCGACTGTAGCGCGCGGCCGGCTGCGCAGCGCCGTGAACGCTGGCGCATCGGCCGCGGCGCCGAACTACGGCCCGACCACCACCTCGCTGATCTGCGCCACCGGCGTGATGTCGGTGTAGTTGGGCACGTCGCCCATGATCTGCTTGGCGTGCGGACCGAACGCGGCCATGAAAGCCTCGGCCGACTCGGCGTAGACGTGGCACATCGCCGCGTAGGTGGGCGGCTGCCCGGGCGCGCCGCCGGCCACGCCCTTGTCGATCGCGTAGCCCTTGCACGCGCCGCCCATCAACTGCTGCAGCATCGGCATGTGGCGGTCGCGGTAGTAGTCGTGGTCGAAACGCGCGCCGGCGCTGGCCGGGTACATCACGGTGAACTTGATCATCGGCTTGGCTCCGGGTTCATTTCGCCAGCAGCTGGCGCAGCACGTAGGGCAGGATGCCGCCGTGCTGGTAGTAGTCGACCTCGATCGGGGTGTCGATGCGCAGCAGCACCTTCACCCGGCGCTTCGCGCCATCGGCGCCGTTGATCAGCAGCGTGGCATCGCCTTGCGGCGTGATCGGCGTGGCCAGCTCGATGTCGATGGTCTCGCTGCCGGTCAGACCCAACGACTGCCAGGAGTCGTTGCCCTTGAACTGCAGCGGCAGCACGCCCATGCCCACCAGGTTGCTGCGGTGGATGCGCTCGAAGCTCTTGGCCACCACCGCCTTGATGCCCAGCAGCATCGTGCCCTTGGCCGCCCAGTCGCGGCTCGAGCCGGTGCCGTATTCCTCGCCGGCGAAGACCACCGTGGGCACGCCGGCTTCCATGTAGTTGATGGCGGCGTCGTAGATGAACAGCTTCTCGCCGGTGGGCTGGTACAGCGTCAGGCCGCCTTCCTCGCGCGAGCCATCGGGCAGCGCCGGGATCATCAGGTTCTTGATGCGCACGTTGGCGAAGGTGCCGCGCATCATCACCTCGTGGTGGCCGCGTCGTGCGCCGTAGCTGTTGAAGTCGGCCCGGGCGATGCCCTGCGCCTGCAGGAAGCGGCCGGCCGGCGAGCTGTCCTTGATGGAGCCGGCGGGCGAGATGTGGTCGGTGGTGATCGAGTCGCCGAACAGCGCCATGATGCGCGCGCC
>CALBTN010000417.1 GCA_937967345.1 uncultured Rubrivivax sp.
CCATGCCCACGCTGGGCTGTCGGGGTTATCCCAAATATTCACAAGCTCTCAGTCGCGCAACAGGCCGCGCACCGCCTCGCGCAATCCGTCGGCCACGCCGGGCTGGTCGCAGGCGATGCGCGCTGCGGCATCCATCGAGCGCAACCAGGTGATCTGGCGTTTGGCCAGCTGGCGGGTCGCGGCGATGGCGGTGTCGCGCAGGCCGCCGAGCCGGCCGCTGTCCAGCGCGGCCCAGCCCTGGCGGTAGCCGACGCAGCGCATCGATGGCATCTCGGGCCGCAGTTGCGGGCGCTGGCGCAACCGGCGCAGCTCGTCGACGAAGCCGGCGTCGAGCATCGCGTCGAAGCGCTGCGCGATGCGCTGGTGCAGCCAGCCGCGCTCGGTGGGCTCCAGGGCGATCAGCGGCCATGACCGGCGCGCCGCCCCGGCATCGCCGCCGCGGCGATGGAACGACGACAGCGGCCGGCCGCTGACCAGCCAGACCTCGAGCGCGCGCTGGATGCGCTGCGCATCCAGCGGCGCCAGCCGCGCGGCGGTGGCGGGGTCGACGCGTTGCAGCTCGGCATGCAGCGCGGGCCAGCCTTCAGTGGCAGCACGCGCGTCGAGTTGCGCGCGCAACGCGGCATCGGCGGCGGGCATCGCGTCCAGCCCGTCGAGCAGCGCCTTGAAGTACAGCATCGTGCCGCCCACCAGCAGCGGCAGCCGGCCGCGCGCGCGCACGGCGGCCGCGGCGGCGAGGGCGTCGTGCACGAACTGCGCGGCCGAGTACGCCTGCTCGGGTTCGATCAGGTCGATCAGGTGGTGCGGCACCGCCGCGAGTTCACCCGGCCCCGGCTTGGCGGTGCCGATGTCCATGCCGCGATAGACCTGCGCCGAATCGACGCTGAGGACCTCGATCGGGTGCTGCCGCGCCAGCTGCAGTGCCAGTGCGCTCTTGCCGCTGGCGGTCGGCCCGGCCAGGCACAGGCCGAGCACGCTCAAGGCTGCGGCGCGGCCACCAGCGGCTGCAGGCAGCGCTCGTGCTCGGCCGCGCGCTCGGCCGGCGGCACCTGGGTGATGCAGTCCAGCGCCGTCCACAGCCGCATGCGCTGCGCTTCGGCCCACACCGCCTTGCATTGCAGCGTGCGCGTGGCGGCCACGCTGTCGCGCACGCCGCCGAGCTGGCCGGACAGCGTGCAGCTCGCGTCGCGGTACTGCAGCCAGGCGCCGTGCTGGGCTTTCAGCACCGCGGCGAAGCGGCCCGCGTCGCGCGCCTGTGCGGTGGCCTCGCGCACCAGCTCGTCGTGCTCGTGCTGCAGCGACTCGTCCAGCGTGCGCACCCGCTCGGGCAGCGGCGGCGCGGCGCGCTCGGTGTCGGGCTCACAGCCGGGCCCGTCGCTGCAGGGCTGCTGGGCCAAGGCCAGCGCAGGCAGCAGCGCGATGCCGGCGATGGCGCGGCGCACCCGCGCACGGTGGTTGCGGCAAGAGCGTTTCATCGGATCTCCCCATGCTGCTGCACCAAGGTCCATGCCACCACGGCGGTGGCCACCGCCATCGCGCCGATGGTGTGCACCGGCGGCAGCACGCTGCCGTCCATCGCCACGCCCAGCCAGGCGCCGATCGCCACCGCGGTGGCGGCAAGGATGAACCCGGCCAGCGCCGACGCCGCGCCCGCATGTTGCGGAAAAGGCCCCACCACCGCCGCCTGGCCGCAGGGCTGGTGGATGCCGTGGCCGAAGGCGAACACGAACTGCGGCAGCGCGATCGCCCACGGCCCGATCACCCCGGCCCAGGCCAGCGCCAGCATCGCCACGCCGCCGGCCAGCGAGAAGGCCGCGCCGCGCCGCACCGAGCCGGTCAGGCCGTGGTGCGGCAGCCAGCGCCGGCACACGAAGGTGCCGGCGATGTAGCACACCGAGTTGCCGGCGATGAAGGCGCCGCAGGCCAGCCGCGAGGTGCCCAGCACCTCGATGAAGACGAAGGCCGAGCTGGCCAGGAAGGCGAACAGCCCGCCGTAGGTGCACGCCACCAGCAGCGCCCAGGCGGTAAAGCCGCGGTGGCGCAGGATGCGGCCCCACTGCGCGAGCATCGGGCGCAGATGCAGCGCGCTGCGGTTGAGCGAAGGCGCGGTCTCGGGCATGGCCCGCACCACCAGCGCCAGGCACAGCGCGCCGAACACGCCCACCGCCGCCAGCGCATGGCGCCAGCCGAAAGCGCTGGCCAGCGCACCGCCCAGCAGCGGGCTGGACAAGGCGATGAAGCCCAGCCCGGTGAGCGCCTTGGACATCACGCGCGCGCCCTCGCTGGGCGCGTACAGGTCGCGCACCATCGCGCGCGCGCACACCACCGCCGCGGCCATGCCCAGGCCTTGCAGCGCGCGCCAGACCACCAGGATGTCGATGTTGGCGGCCAACGCGCTGCCGAAGCTGGCCACCACCATCAGCGACAGCCCGCCCAGCAGCACCGGGCGGCGGCCGTAGCGGTCGGCCGCGGGGCCGAGCAGCAGTTGGCCGATGCCGAAAGCCAGCAGCAGCCCCCACAGCGTGGCCTGGGCGCGGCCCATCGGCGCTTGCAGCTGCGCCGCCAGCCCTGGCAGCGCCGGCAGGTACAAATCGGTGGTGATCGGCTGCGTGCCCAGCAGCAGCGCCAGCAGCGTCACGGTCAGCACCGGGCTCATGCCGCTGCCGCGACCGAGCGCCACGCCGGCTGCGCCGCTGCCCGCGGCCGTGCGTGCTGCGGCGCCGCCGCGGTCAGAAGCGTTCGTCATCGCGCAGGTAACGCCACTGCCCGGGCGGCAGCTTGGCGAGCACGACGCGGCCGATGCGCACGCGCTTCAAGCCGATCACCTGCAGCCCGACCGCCTCGCACATGCGGCGGATCTGCCGCTTCTTTCCCTGCTGCAGCACGATGCGCAGCTGGTCTTCGTTGGCCCAGCTCACCTTGGCCGGCTTCAGCGGCTCGCCGTCGAGTTCCAGGCCGTGGCGCAGCAGTCGCAGCGCCGATTCGGGCACGCCGCCGGCGTAGGCGTGGGCCACGCGCACCAGGTATTCCTTTTCCACCAGCGAGTTCTCGCCGATCAGCAGCTTGGCCACGCGCCCGTCCTGCGTCAGCACCAGCAGCCCGGTGGAATCGATGTCCAGCCGCCCGGCCGGCGCCAGGCCGCGCGCGTGGCCGGGATGGAACGGCCGGCGCTCGTCGGCCCAGCGGTTGGCCTCGGTCACCAAGGTGGCCGCCGCGGGGTAGCCGTCCTCGGGCTGGCCGCTGACGTAGCCCACCGGCTTGTGCAGCAAGACGGTGACGCTGCGCGCCTGCTGGCGCCGCGCCAGCGGGTCGATCTCGATGTGCTGCTCGGGCCGCACGCGCTGGCCCAGCACCGCCATCACGCCGTCCACCCGCACCCAGCCGGCGGCGATCCAGTCGTCGGCTTCGCGGCGCGAGGCCACGCCGCGTTCGGTCAGCAGCTTGGACAGGCGCACGCCCTGTAGCCGCGCGGCCGGCGCGGTCGGCGCGGCCGGTCGCGGGCGCGACGGGGGTGCTGCCGCACCGCGCGCTGTGCGCGGGGCGGGCGCGGCGCCCGGGCCTCTTGGCGGCGGTGGGCGTGGTGGCGGGCGTGGCGGCGGGCGTGGCGGTGCCGCCGCAGGGTCGTGCCGCGCGCTGTGCTGATCGGCCCGGGGCAGCGGCTTGTCGCGGCGTGGCGCGGGCCGATCGGCTTGGCCCCAGGGCGCACCGGCCGGCCCGCCGGGCCGTGGGGACTGTGCTGGAGGCCGTGCGGCTGGCCGTGCAGGTGGCAGCGCAGGTGGCCGTGCAGGTGGCCGTGCAGGTGGTCGGTTCGGGCGCGCGCTGCCCTTGGGCCAAGCCTGCGCTGCGGGTGCTTGGCGCGGCCGGCTTGCCGCGCGGCGGTGCCGGCAGTCCGGGTGGCGACGGCCGCGCGTCGCCTGCCAACGCCGGCCGGGCGGGCTGGGCCGGCGGCTTGGGTCGCACCGGCTTGGGTCGCGCCGGCTTGGGCGCGCCCGCGCCGCCGCGCGGGCTGGCCGCGGATTTGGTTGGCGGCGCGGTGCTCGCGCGCACCCGCGAGCGCTGCGGGTCGCGCGGCTTCGCGCCGGGCTTGAGCTTGATCGTCGGTCGTTGCGCCATCGGGCATCGATTGGAGCACAGCGTCCGGGCCGCCGCGTTGCCGCTGCACCGCATGCGCCGCGCGTTGCCGGTTCCCACCCGCAGGCGGGGCGGCGGCGCCGAAGCCAGCTTGGGCTGCGTGGCGATCGCGTGCAGTGATGGCCGGGCTCGGTAGACTTCGGCCCCCGGCCGATCCGCGGCTCGGCAGTTCACCGCGCTGCGCGCCGTTGTGCGCCGCCGCGGTCTCAATTTCTGCCGATCCGCGTCGATAGCCAGTTCTTGCCGCCACCCGCATGCCCTTGAACACCTCCAACGCTGCCGACGCCGCTGCGCCAGCCGACACGTCGGTGCAAGAGCGCGTCGCGTTCGACCGCGTCGCCACGGCCTACGCGCAAACGCCGCAGCCCTTGATGGCCGCCGCGTTGTACGCGCTAATGGTGGGCGCGGCGATGTGGGGCCACGCGCCGCGGGCGACGGTGCTGGCCTGGGTGCTGGTGCGTCTGGCGGTGAGCTTCGTGCGCATGCACGAGAGCCGGCTGTTCAACCGCGACCCGCAGCGCATGCGCCGCATCAAGCACTGGCGGGTGCGCTACCTGAGCCTGATGGTGCTCGAGGGTGCGAGCTGGAGCGCGATGGGCATCGTGTTCATGCCCTACGCCGACGGCCTGACCGCAACCTGGATGCTGGCCAGCGTCATCGGCATCGCCGCGCTGAGCGTGTTCACCGTGGCCAGCTACTTTCCGTCGGCGCTGGTGAACCTGCTGGCCAACCTGGTCCCGACCGCGGCCTTCCTCGGCCATGCGGCAGGCGCCGACGGCTGGCTCATCGCCGGCGGGGTGACCATCTACATGGGCGTGCTGATCAACGAGGCCTGGCAAAGCGACCGGCGCTGGGCCGAGATGGCGCGGATGCGCTACGAGACCGCCGAGTTGGCGGCGCAGCGTGAGATCGCGCGCCGCGCCGCCGAGGAATCGAGCCAGGCCAAGAGCCTGTTCCTGGCCAACATGAGCCATGAGATCCGCACGCCGCTGAACGGCATGATCGGGCTGACCGAGCTGCTGCTGCGCGACGAGCTGTCGGTGCGGCAGCGCCACTACCTCGAACTGTCGCGCAGCTCGTCGGCCCACCTGCAGCGCCTGGTCGACGAGGTGCTCGATTTCTCCAAGATCCGGGCCGGCGGCATGACCCTCGAGCAGCGCGGCTTCTCGCTGCACGAGCTGGTCGACGAATTGCTGCCGGTGTTCTCGGCGCGCGCCGCCGACAAGGGGCTGCAGTTGTACGGCCAGATCTGCCCGCGCTTGCCGGCGCTGCTGCTGGGCGATGCGATGCGGCTGCGCCAGGTGCTGTCCAATCTGGTCGGCAACGCCGTGAAGTTCACCGCGGCCGGCCATGTGCTGCTGCGCGCGCAGGCGCTCGACGGGCACGCCGGCAGCGCCGGCACGCGCGTGCGATTCGAGGTCTGCGACACCGGCCCCGGCATTTCGGAACACAAGCGCGACCTGGTCTTCCAGGCCTTCGCCCAGGCCGATGCCTCGACCGCGCGCCAGCACGGCGGCACGGGCCTGGGCCTGACCATCAGCGCCAACCTGCTGGACCTGATGGGCTCGAAGCTGCAACTCGACAGCGCACCGGGCGGGGGTTGCCGCTTCCACTTCGAGATCGACTTCGCGCCGGCCCAGCCCGGTGCCGGCCACGGTGTCGAGGTTCTGCGCGACTGGCCGGGCCGACGGGCACTGTGGATTGATCCTCAGCCGATCGCCAGGCAGTGGTACGCAGCGGTGCTGCGGCAGTGGCAGATCCAGACCGACGAGGCCGACGACCTCGAGCAAGGGCTGGCCCGGCTGCGCGGCGCTGCGGCCGGCTACGACACCGTCTTCGTTTGCGGCTCGCTGCTCAGCGGCGGGGAGTCCAGCCACTGGCAGCGGCTGGCCGCGGCGGCCGGCGGCGCACGCCTGATCGTCTTGAGTTCGCCGCAGCACGGGGCGCCGGCCGGCGCCCAGCCTGCGGCGGCAGCCCTGCGCCTGCTGATGGCGCCGGTGTCGCTGCGCAAGCTCAACGAGGTCTTCGTCGACGAGATCGGCCGCCCGCTTCAGGCGCCACCCACCGAGAGCGTCGCCGCGGCGAACCATGCGGTGCTGCTGGTCGAGGACAACGACGTCAACGCGCTGATTGCCACCGAGATGCTGCGCCGTGCCGGCGGCTGCGTGGTGCGCGCCGCCAGCGGCGAAGAAGCCCTGGCGGCGTTCGTCGCGCAGCCCTTCGACCTGGTGTTGATGGACTTGCAGATGCCCGGCATGGACGGCTTCGAGGTGACACGCCGCATCCGCACCTGGGAGCGTGCGCAAGGCCGGGCCGAGGCGACGCCGATCGTCGCGCTGACGGCCAATGCCTTGCCCAGCGACACCGCCGCGTGCCTGGCTTGCGGCATGAACGACTACCTGACCAAGCCGGTCCGCGCGGAGCAGTTGCTGCAATTGCTGCGCAGCACGCCCGCCGCGGTCGGCCGCCGCGCCCGCACCCGGCCCGGCGGGCCGGTGACGCTGGCTGCGGCGCTATCCCTGGCCGTTCACTAGTAGCAGACCTCCCCCCTGAAGCTCATGTCGATCGCCCCCGGCGTGCCGTAGGGGGCCGGCAGCGGCGCCGTGTACATGGCGCCTGCCACTTCGATGCGCCCGCCCGTGACTCCCGCGAACAAGCCCAGCGCGGGCGCATCGGCCAAGGGGGTGGAGACCTCCTTGAACGTGCGCAACTGCGTCGGCGCTTGCGGTGCATAGAAGCTGCCGATCGTGCGCAGGACGATGCTCGAGTGCACCGGCACGGCGCCAAGGTTGCCGTAGGCGTCGTAGGCACGCTGCTTGGCCGTATCCGAGCACGAGATCGAGTGGATGAAGTTGATGTCCCAGGGCCCCTCGGTCGGCTGGCCGCTCAGTGCGCAGGTCAGCTTGGTGTTGCGGCCATAGGTCATTTCCACCACGCCCAGCGTGCCCGACGAGGCGGTGAAGTTGTTCGTGATCGTGCCCGACACGGGCACGCAAGTTCCGGGGGTGGGGGCCCGCAAGCTGGGTGGGGCGGCCATCGCATGGGCCGCGACAAGCGCCAGCGCGCTCGTCGCGAGGGTACGCGACGCGAAACATTTCAGCATTCATTTGCTCCTGGTTACCGAGACCGGCGCGATCCTAGGGATGTGCGCCGCCGCCGTGTGACGGCCTGCCGCCGAATCCGTGACGTACACCCCGCAGCGCGCCAGCGCATCGATGCCGCTCGTGCGGCCGCGCGGTCAGGGCGAGCGCCGCGCCTCGAACTCCAGCGCGGGCTCGCTGCGAAAGCCGCCGCTGCTTTGCATGCGCACGGCCAGCTGCTCGTGCGGCGGCTGGCCGCGCAGCTCGATCGCGTAGGCGTGCGTCAGCTCGCGCGTTTCGCTGCCCATCGACGCCTGGCTGTGGGTACGAAAGTGGATGTTCGTGCCGTCGATGCGCAACTGCTCGATCGCGCGCGGATAGCCCAGGAAGCTGGCGCTGCCGGTGAGCTCGCCGGCATGGCGCTTGAACTCGAAGCGCTCCTGGTGGCTGTCGCCCCAGGCGTAGCGCACCTGCGCGCTCCACTGGCCGAGCAGCCGCTGGGCGCTGTCGGGCTGCGGCACGGCGTCTGCCGCGACGATCGGCGCTGAGATCGGCGCTGAGATCGGCGCCGCAGTGGGGGGTACGGCTGGCGGCGCGCGCAGTGCCCACCAGCCGCCGGCCAGTGCCGCGCCCAGCGCGCACGCGCCCAGCAGCCACCGCGTGATGCGCCGCCGCTGCGGCGCCATGCCGATCGCCTGCAGCAGCCGCTGGACATCGGCCGCCCAGTGGGCGTCGGCGAGCGTCATCGCGTTGCGCTGTAGCAGCGGCTTCAGCGGCTCGGGCAGCTCAGCGGCGCTGGGCAAGGCCGCGCCGGCCAGCAGCACCGGCACGACCTGCGCGCTGCTTTGCAGGGCGGCGCGCACCTCCAGCCGCACGAAGTCGCGCTCGTCGTCGATGCGGCGCGCACCCGCGGCATCGGCGCCGGCCCAGCGCGGGCCGATCAGCACCAGCACCGCCTGCGCGCGGGCCAGGCGCTGGTCGATGGTGCGTGCGAAGTCCTCGCCCGGCGCGATGTCGAGCAGGTCGCGGAACACGCTGCCGCGCCCGAGCTGGCGTTCCAGCGCTTCTTCCAGCCGTCCGGCGTAGCCGGCCGCGTCGTCGCGCCGGTAGGAGATGAACACCCGCTCGGTGGCATTCATGGCGTCAAGCGGGGCCACACCACCCCGGCCCCGCTGCCGTTGGCGGGCGCGAGCACCGAGGCGCCGGGCGAGCGCTGCGCCATGGCTTCAGCGCCCGCGCAGGAACAGCGCATCCAGCTCCTTGTGCGTCAGCTGGCGCCAGGTCGGGCGGCCGTGGTTGCACTGGTCGGCGCGTTCGGTGGCCTCCATCTGGCGCAGCAGCGCGTCCATCTCGGGCAGGCTCAGGCGGCGGTTGGCGCGCACCGCGCCGTGGCAGGCCATGGTGGCCAGAAGGTCGTCGCGCGCGCGCTGCACGCGCTCGCTGGAATCGAGCTGTTCGAGGTCGGCCAGCACCGCGCGCACCAGTTCGGCCAGATCGGCATCGGCCAGCGCGGCGGGCCGGCTGCGCAGCACCAGCGTGGCCGCCGTCAGCGGCGCGACGTCCAGCCCCAGTTCCAGCAGTGCGTGCGCGTGCTGCTGCGCGGTGGCGATCTCGGCCGGCGTGGCGGCAAAGCTCAGCGGCAGCAGCAGCGGCTGCGCCTGCAGCGCGAGATTGCCCAATGCGGCCTTGAGCCGCTCGTAGACCACGCGCTCGTGCGCCGCGTGCATGTCGACAATCACCAGCCCGTGCGCGTTTTCGGCCAGCACGTAGGCGCCGCCCAACTGCGCCAGCGCCCGGCCCAGCGGTTGATCGCCGTCCGGCGGCAGTGCCGCACCGGCGGCGGGCAGGCCGATGCGCCACGGCGCGGCCGGCTCCGCCGCCTGCAGCGGCGATTGCGCCTGCAGCGCCAGGTGGGTCTGCGGCATCGGGCCCGGCCGCCACGGCGCCGCGCTGAAGGCGCTGGCGGCCGATCCGCCGTGGGCGCCGTCCGCGGCCGATGGCGCCGGCGTCGCCGCGTCGGCCGGCGCGCCGCCAGCCGTGGCGCGGCTGGGCGCAAGCGCGTTCTCGGCGGCCTGGCGCAAGACCTGGTGCAACTCGCGCGCGTCGCGCAGCCGCACCTCGATCTTGGTCGGGTGCACGTTGACGTCCACCCGCGCCGGGTCGACGCTGATGAACAGCACGTAGGCCGGCTGGCGCGCGCCGTGCAGCACGTCGTCGTAGGCCGATCGCAGCGCGTGCGTGACGCTGCGGTCGCGCACGTAGCGGCCGTTGACGTAGACGTACTGCTGGTCGGCGCGCGCGCGCGCCGCATCGGGCAGGCCGACGCGGCCGTGCACGCTGAACCCGCCGACCCCGCCGCCCGCATGCTGCAGCGCGCGGCTGTGCGCGATGAACTCGGCGCCGAGCACGTCGTGCAGCCGCTGCTCGGGCGCGGCCGCGCGCCACTGCGCGAGCGGCTTGCCGTCGTGCCACAGCGCGAAGCCCACGTCGGGGCGTGCCAGCGCATGGCGGCGCAGCGCTTCCAGGCAATGCGCCAGCTCGGTGGCGTCGGTCTTGAGGAACTTGCGCCGCGCCGGCGTGCTGAAGAACAGCTCGCGCACCTCGACGCTGGTGCCCACCGCGCGCGCCGCCGGCGTCAGCTCGCCGCTGCGCGCGTCCAGCCGCGTGGCGTGCGCGGCGCCGGCACTGCGGCTGCTCAGGCTCAGATCCGACACCGACGCGATCGCGGCCAGCGCCTCGCCGCGAAAGCCCATCGTGGCCACGCGCTCCAGATCGTGCAGCGAGCCGATCTTGCTGGTGGCATGGCGCTTGAGCGCCAGCGCCAGCTCGTGCGCCGGGATGCCGCAGCCGTCGTCCTCGACCACGATGCCGCGCACGCCGCCGGCCGCCAGGCGCACGCCGATCTGGGTGGCGCCGGCATCGAGTGCGTTGTCGACCAGCTCGCGCACCACGGCCGCTGGGCGCTCGACCACCTCGCCGGCGGCGATCTGGCTGACCAGCTCGTCGGGCAGTTCGGCGATCGCGCGACGCGGCGCGGGGCGGGGCACGGCGTTCATCGGCGCATTGTAAAAAGCGCTCGCGAACAGGCTTGCACGCGATCCGGTGTCGTGCAACGCCGCGCTGCAGCGCGGCGGCCCGCGCGCTTCAGGTCCGCGCCGGCGACGCCGCAGCGCGCAGCAGCTGGTCGATCAGCAGGTCCTTCTCGGTCCACTGCTCGTGCACCCACTGGCCGATGCGCTGGCGGTAGTCGCGGTCGCGCACCGGGTCGCCGCCGAGCACCTGAGCTGGAATCGGGCGGCGCTGCACCCGCACCGTCACCGCGTCGACCTGGCCGCTGAGCAACTGCCAGAAGCCGGGCGTGCCGTGCGGGTAGACGATGGTCACGTCCAGCAGCGCCTCGAACTGCTCGCCCATCGCCGCCAGCGCGGTGCCCAGCCCGCCGATCTTGGGTTTGAGCAAGTGGCGGTACGGGCTTTGCTGCGCCGCGTGCTTGGCCGCGGTGAAGCGCGTGCCTTCGACGAAGTTGATCACGGTGGTCGGGATCAGCTTGAACTTCTCGCAGGCCTCGCGCGTGGTTCGCAGGTCGTTTTGCTGCGCGCCCTGGCCCTTGCCGCGCTTCATGAACGGAAAGTCCAGCGCCCACCAGGCCAGGCCGATCACCGGCACCCAGATCAGCTCTTGCTTCAAGAAGAACTTCAAGAACGGAATGCGGCCGTGAAAGATGCGCTGCAGCACCAGGATGTCGACCCAGCTTTGGTGGTTGCTCGACACCAGGTACCAGCCGCGCGCGTGCAGCGCAGCCACGCCCTGCACGTCCCAGCACGCGCCGTTGGCAGCCCCGATCCAGGCGTTGTTGATTCGCACCCACAGCGAGGCCTGGGCGTTCATCAGGCGGTCGCACACCCGGCGCACCGCGGTGAACGGCAGCAGCAGCTTGGCCAGCGCCGGCGGCACCAGGCTGAGCGCGACCAGCGTGGTGTTTAGCGCGAGCACGGTGGCGCAGATGGCGCCGCGCAGGGCGGCCGGCAGTGGGCTGAGCATGGGCGGCGGGCGATGGGGCAGCAGGCGCGGTGATTGTCCGGCAGCCGCCGCCACCGGCCGCGCGTGCCGGCGCGCGCTACGCTGCGCCTGGCACCACGTCGGCGCCTTGCTCGGCCAGCAACTCGCGCAGCACCAAGCGGTGGCAGTGCGCTTCGTTCGCGCAATAGCAGCCGACCGAGAAGTTGGTGTGACGCGACAGCAGCGCCAGCAGCGCGATCGCGTGGGCGTGTTCGGGCTCGGCCATCTCGGCGCGGTAGTGGCGCACGAAGGCCTGCCACTGCTCGGCAGTCTTGGCCTGTTGCGCCAGCTTCATCGTCGGCAGGCTGGGCGACAGGTTGGGGAACCACACGTCGTACCAGTCGTCGCTGGCGAACCGGGTCTTGGGCACGCCGCGCGGCGGGCGGCGCACCGTGCCCAGCCGCGGGCCCTCGTCCGCCGCGCGCGGGCTGCCCAGACGCACGATGCGAACGGCCATCAGCGGCTGCGCTGCGCGGCGGCGCCGCGCGCGACGTGCCTCGCGTCAAGTGAACGGGACTCGGACATCGGCTGCAGTGTGCCGCATCGCGGCCTCAGAGGGTGTGAACGAAATGATCTACCTGACCAGTCTAGTTGCGAGCATACGCGCTTCGGTCAGCCAGACCCAGGCCACGGGGGCCCAGTTGG
>CALBTN010000418.1 GCA_937967345.1 uncultured Rubrivivax sp.
CCGTGAGACGACGCCGATACGCACCACCGCGCGGTCGTCGCCGGCGCCGTGCGGCGGCGACGCGGCCGGCGCGCGGGCCGCCTCCCCGCGGCGGATGTCCAGCAGGCCCTCGTGGACGATTGCGCTGGCCGCGGCGACCGCGAGCACGATCGCAACGACGGCCCATCGTCTGGTCCGGCTGTTCATGGCTGTCACCCGCCCCCGCGGTGCCCGACGAGGCCGTCTTCGGTCGAGTGCCGGGGCGGATGACACCGCACATCTACCGCGAGTCCGAGATCGTCGAGCTGCTGGCCGCAGCCAGGCAGCTCGGCCCCGAGGGTGGACTTCGCCCGGCGGTGATGGAGACGCTGTTCGGGCTGCTCGCCTGCACGGGGTTGCGCATCTCCGAGGCGTTGGGTTTGCTCGACGCCGACGTCGACCTGCATACCGGTGTGCTGACGATCCGGCAGAGCAAGTTCGGCAAGACCCGGTTGGTGCCGCTGCATCCGAGCGCCGTCGACGCCCTGACGCGCTACCGGACACGACGCGCCCGGCACTTGCGCACCACGCCCGAGTTGCCGTTCTTCGTCGCCAGCCGTGGGCAGTTGCTGGGGCACCCGCTCGGGGATCACCAGGTCCGATACATCTTCGGCGCCCTGCGCCGGCAACTGGGCTGGGTCGACCGCGGCAGCCACGGCAGGCCGCGCATCCACGACCTGCGGCATACCTTCGCCGTTCGCCGGTTGGTTCTGTGGCACGAGCAGGGCGAAGACATCAACCAGCGCATGCTGGCGTTGTCGACCTACCTCGGCCACGTCAAGGTCTCCAGCACCTACTGGTACCTCACCGGCGTGCCGGAGTTGATGGGCTTGCTTGGCCAGGCGTTCGAGCGCTATGCCAGTCCGTGGGAGGATGGCGATGAGTAGGCCGGCCACGCCGCGCACGCCGCCGAGCTTCGCCGCGCTGGTGCAGTCGTTCTTCACCGAGCACCTCACCCAGCAGCGCGCGGTGAGCCCGCGCACGGTGGCGACTTACCGCGACGGCTTCGTGCTGTTCCTGGACTTCGCAGCGGCGCATCTGCACAAGCAGCCCACGACGATGACGCTGACCGACATCACGCCGGCGCTGATGCTGGCCTTCCTCGACCATCTGGAACAGGGCCGCGGCAACGCGGTGCGCACCCGCAATGCCCGGCTGGCGGCGCTGCGTGCGTTCCTGAAGTTCGCCGGGCACCGCGACGTCAACGCGCTGCATGTCGTCGAGCAGGCGCTGGGCGTGCCGATGAAGCGCTTCGAGCGGCCGATGCTCGGCTTCCTGTCGCGCGAGGAGATGCTGGCGATCATCGGCAAGCCGGGGTCGAGCTGGACCAGCCAGCGTGATCACCTGCTGCTGCACATGCTCTACAACACCGGCGCCAGGGTGTCGGAGATCATCGGCGTGCGGCTGGCCGATGTGGTGCTGGACGGTGCGGCCTGCGTGCACCTGCACGGCAAGGGGCGCAAGCAGCGCACGATGCCGCTGTGGCGCTCGACGGTGAAGGCCGTTCGGGCGTGGTTGCGGGTCAACCCCGGCCTGCTGCCGACATCAGCGCTGCTGCCCAACCGGGACGGGCGCGCGATGACGAGGACCAACGTCGCGCAGCGGCTGGCGCTCGCCGTGGCGGCAGCAACTCCGGCGATGCCGAGCCTGCGTGATCGTCACATCTCCCCGCACACCGTTCGTCATACGACAGCGATGCATCTGCTGCAGTCCGGCGAGACCATCGACGGCATCGCGCTGTGGCTCGGGCACGAGAGCCCGACCACGACGCATCAGTACACGCAGGCCAACCTGGCGATGAAGGAGAAGGCCCTGGCTCGGATGCAGGATCCCGACACGCCCAGCCGGCGCTTCCGTGCCTCCGACTCGCTACTGGAGTTCCTCAAGGGGCTGTGATTATGAGAAGCACGCGAGTGCTGCGGGCTGCCTGCCTGCGAGGTGTTCAGCGCACTCGCCATCGTCGAACTTGCCATAAACGACGCCTTCTCATAATGGCCGTTATGCAAAGCTTGAACGGAGAGCGCTTATCTGCCGCCGTACGGTGCTGGCCGAGCGTGCCGACGTTGCCGCGGCAGATAAGCGTCGATGGACCGAACCGCCGCTCGTGCGGTAGCGTGCGGGGCTGTTGGGCAATGTAAGTTTCAGACGCCGCCGTCGTGGCCGATGCGAGGAAGCTGCAGGGGCAAGCGTCTCGCTGCGCGAGGACTGGCGGGTGCATGAACGTGCCTGGTGGCCCATCGATCGTTGGCGAAGCACGCGCCGGCGGCGTGCTCGCAGGACTGGGCGCGATCGGCTCCACCGTCGGGCCGGCGACAACGCACAGGGCGATGGACGGTGATGCAGCCCACGGGGCTCAAGGCGGCCCCCTGCACGCTGCGCTCGGCGCCGTCGAGCCGGCGCGCAGCGGCGGCAACCACTGCACCGTGCGCCACTGCCCCAGGCGGCAGTGCGGACAGCACGAGACCTCGATGCCCGTGGTGCGCCGCAGGAACTGCGCCGCATCCTCGCAGGCTTGGGGCTGAAGCGCCGGCATGCCCAGCGCCGCACGCGCCCGGGCCATCCGGTCGCGCTTGAGCGCCGGACTGAGCAACCCGTAGTGCCGGATGCGCTTGAAGCCCGACGGCAGCACATGCTGCATGAAGCGCTCGATGAACGTCGGCCCGTCGATGAGGACCGTTCGCTTGCCGCCCCGATCGTCGGCGCGAACGCGCAGCCGCACGCCCCGGGCGTCGATGCCGACGATGCGCTCGTTGGACACCGCCACGCGATGCGTGTAGCGCGAGAGGTAGTCCAGCACCATCTCCGGTCCGGCCAGCGGCGTCTTGGCATAGACCACCCAGCCGTGACGCAGCAGTTGCTGCAGCCGTTGCTGGCGTGCCACCTCAGTGCCGGCCGGATCCCGGGGCAACTCGCCGGCCTTCATCGCCTGGCGCAGCGCGTCGAGGAACTTGCCCCGGTACACCTTGGACAGTGCGTGCACCGGGAACAGGAAGGTCGGGCTGCGCTTGGGGGCGCACCAGTGCCCGTCCTCGTCCAGGCCGCCGCAGGCCATCAGCGCGTGCACGTGGATGTGCCGGCGCAGGTCCTGCGTCCAGGTATGCAGCACCAGGGTGAAGGCGCCGGTGGCGCCCAGCCAGCGGGGGTTGGCGGCGAACTCGCTCAGCGTGGCCGCCACGCACTGCATCAGCGTGCGGTACACCCAACGCTCGTGGCATTGCGCCAGGCCGTTGAGGGCGTGCGGCAGCGTGAACACCAAGTGGCAGTACGGCACCGGCAGCAGTTCGGCCAGCCGGGCCTGGCGCCAGGCGTCGCGGGCCTGGTGCTGGCACTGCGGGCAATGCCGGTTGCGGCACGAGCGGAACAACCGCTGCTCTTGCCCACAGCGGTCGCAGCGCTGCAGTTGCCCGCCGAGCGCGGGCGTGCGGCAGGCGACGATGGCCCGCCAGGCACGCGCCTGCGGCGTGCTCAGCGGGTGATCGCGCAGATAGGCCGGTCCGAAGCGGCGCAGCGCTTCGGCCAGGTTGGCGCCCATCGCCGGTGCGGCGGGAACAGCCGCTTCAGTGCAGCGGGGACGGGCGTGGCGACGACAACGGCGGCGACAACGGCGGCGTCTTCGGCGGATTCTTGACTTCCACCTTGGGCAGATTGGCCAGCAGCGCCAGCGCGCGCTCGCCGGCGCTATGACCGGGACGGGCCATGCGCAGGTAGCGGCTGGTGGTGCTGAGCTTGGCGTGGCCGAGCAACTGGCTGATGCTGTTCAGATCGACGCCGGCTTCGAGCAGGTGCGTGGCGAAGCAGTGCCGCAGCGTGTGGATGCCGCCGACCTTGTCGATGCCCGCGGCATTGCGCGCGATGTGGAAGTAGCGCCCGGCGCTGCGCGTGTCCAGCGCCTTGGACCGATCCAGCCGCGCGGGGAACAACCAGTCCTCGGGCCGCGCGTGGCGGCGGCACTGCCGCCAGTACAGCCGCAGCTGCTCGAGCAGCTCGGGCGTCAGCAGGCTGTAGCGGTCGTGCCCACCCTTGCCCGCGACGACGCGGATGCACATGCGATCGGGCGAGGAGTCGATGTCGCAGCCGCGCAGCTTGCACAGCTCGCTCACCCGCATCCCGGTGGCATAGGCGGTCATCAACAGGGTGCGGGCCTTGAGGGCCATCGGCGCGGCGAGCACCGCCGCGACCTCGGCGCGGGACAACACCTGGGGCAGGCGCTGCGGCGTCAGCGCCATGGGAATCCGCGAGCGCCGGTCGGCCTGGCCCAGCACCTCGCAAACCACGAAGCGCACAGCGCTGGAGGCCTGGTTGACGCTGGTTCGGGCCAGTTGCCGATCGCGCACCAGGTGCAGCAAGTACGCCTGCACCTCCTGGTCGGTGATCAGCTCGGGGCTGCGGTGGTAGTAGCGGGCCATCTGCGAGACGGCCCTGAGGTAGGACACTTGGGTGCGCGGGCGAAAGCCGCGCAGCACCATCGCATCGATCATGCGTTGACGCAGCGGTGTCATCGTCGTCTCCGGGTTCCGGGGAACAGCCCCCGCAAACCAAGGTACGACTCACAGCCCCGCTGCGTCGACGAGGGTCAATCACCCGCGCGTCACCACCGCGTCAGCGGTTTGGTCCACCGGCGCAAAGCAGCCCAATACCGAACAGCCTTCACCGCAGAGGAATGGAGGACGCAGAGGTCCGCAGAGTAAAGCCAGACTTGTATTCCTCTGCGCAAACTCTGCGTCCTCCATTCCTCTGCGGTGAATGTATTGGGTGTCGGCTATGTGCCGTGAGCCGCCGCTGGCGCACTGGCTTGCAACGCAATTGCCGATCAGCCCTGCGTCAAATGCCCGCCCGCCAGCGTCAGCGTGCGGTCGCAGCGCGCGGCCAGATCGCGGTCGTGCGTCACCAGCACGAAGGCCATGCGCTGCTCGTGCGCCAGCTGCAGCATCAGCGCGAACACCTTGTCGGCAGTGTCGCCGTCGAGGTTGCCGGTGGGCTCGTCGGCGAGCACGCAGCTCGGGCGGCCGACCAGCGCGCGCGCGATCGCCACCCGCTGGCGCTCGCCGCCCGACAGTTGCGCCGGGTGGTGCGCGCTGCGCTCGGCCAGGCCGACGCGCGCCAGCATCGCGCGCGCCGCCTCGCGCGCCGCCTCGCGCGGCTCGCGCCGGATGCGCAGCGGCATCGCCACGTTGTCCAGCGCGCTGAACTCGGGCAGCAGGTGGTGGAACTGGTAGACGAAGCCCAGGTGCCGGTTGCGCCAGCGGCCCTGTTCGGCCGCCGTCATCGCCGCGAAGTCGCGGCCCATCAGCTCGACCCGGCCGCTGGTCGGTGCATCCAGTCCGCCCAGCAGGTGCAGCAGCGTGCTCTTGCCCGAGCCCGAGGCGCCGACGATGGCCAGCGTCTCGCCCGCAGCCACCTGCAGATCAACCCCGCGCAGCACCTGCACGTCCAGGCCGCCTTCGTCGAAGCGCTTGTGCAATCCGGCGCAGCGCAGCACCGGCGCGCTCGGCGGTTCACTCATAGCGCAGCGCCTCGGCCGGATTGACGCGGCTGGCGCGCCAACTCGGGTAGATCGTCGCGACGAAGGCCAGCAGCAGCGAGATCAGGGTGATCGGCACGACGTCGCTGGCCAGCGGCTCGCTGGGCATACGGCTGATCAGGTAGACGCTGGCCGGCAGGAAGGCCACGCCGAAAGCGCGCTCGATGGCCGGCACGATGACGCCGATGTTCAAGGCCACCAGCAGCCCGAAGGCGACACCGCCGAGCGTGCCGATGATGCCGGCGGCGGCACCTTGCACCATGAACACGCCCATGATCGAGCGCGGGCTCGCGCCCAGGGTGCGCAGGATCGCGATGTCGGCGCGCTTGTCGGTGACGGTCATCACCAGCGTGGACACCAGGTTGAAGGCGGCCACCGCGACGATCAGGGTCAGGATGATGAACATCAGGCGCTTTTCGATCTGCACCGCGTCGAACCAGTTGCGGTTGGTGCGCGTCCAGTCGCGTACGATCAGGCCGGGGCCGAGTTCGGTTGCCAGCTCGGCCGCCACCTGGCGCGCGGCGTGTACGTCGCGCAGCCGCAGCTGCACGCCGGTGGGGCCGTCGACGCGGAAGAAGCGCGCGGCGTCGTCGATGTGGATCAGCGCCAGCGCGCTGTCGTATTCGTAGTGCCCGGCCTCGAAGGTGCCGGCCAGCGTGAACTGCTTGAGCCGCGGGATCACGCCGGCCGGCGTCATCTGCCCACCCGCGGCCACCAGCGTGACCTTGTCGCCGGCGTGCACGCCCAAGGACCGCGCCAGCTCGGCGCCGAGCACGATGTGCCAGCTGCCCGGCGTCAAGCTGGCCAGCGTGCTGTCGCGCAACTTGGCGGCCAGCGGCGTGACGGTGGCCTCGTCGGCGGGCGAGATGCCGCGCACGATCGCCGCGCGCATGTCGTCGCCGCGCGCCACCAGCGCCTGCGTCGCGATGAAGGGCGCGGCACCCAGCACCAGCGGGTTGCGCCGCGCCTGCTCGGCGGTGGCGCGCCAGTCGGGCAGCGCCGCGCCGCCGGGCTCGAACACCTCGATGTGCGCGATCACCGACAGCATGCGGTCGCGCACTTCCTTTTGAAAGCCGTTCATCACGCTGAGCACGATGATCAGCGCGGCAACGCCCAGCGCGATGCCGAGCATCGACACGCCGGAGATGAAGGAGATGAAGGCGTTGCGCCGGCCGCTGCGACCGCTGCGCGTGTAGCGCCAGCCGATCTGCAGTTCGTACGGGAGCCTCATGGCGGCGGCATGCTACCCGAGGCCTCGCGGCGGGCCGGCCGGGCAGGGTAAGGCGATAGCGGTGCTGACCGCCGTGCCGTAGCCACAACGAACGCATCGGGTTGCGGCGAGGCTCATGTCGCGCAGCGACGTGAAGGCGGCGCCAGCCGCCGTGC
>CALBTN010000419.1 GCA_937967345.1 uncultured Rubrivivax sp.
GGTTGTCGCTGGCCACGCTGGCCGCCATGCGCGCGCAGCGCTTTGCCGCGCTGGCCGCGAGCCGCGTGCTGCAGCACGGCGGCGGCGCCGCGCTGCAGGCGGTGGCGGGTGCCGCCGGGGCCGGGCTGTCGGGCCTGATCGTCGCGCCGATCGCCGCGGCGCTGGCGGCCACCGCCTGGCTGCGGCCGCGTCTGGCGCAGGGCCGGCGCACGCCGCGCGCCGTGCTGCGGGCTGTGGCTGTGCAGCACAAGGCCTTCCCGCTGCTGAACACGCCGCACGCCTTCATGGGTGCGCTGCAGGACACGCTGGCCGTCGCTTTGATCGCCGCCTGGCAGGGGCCGGCCGCGGCAGGCTTCTGGGGCCTGGCGCTGCGCTACCTGAAGGCGCCGGCCACGCTGGTCGGCGGTGCGGTGTCGCAGGCGCTGTATCCGGCGCTGGCCGACCGCGGCGCGGCCAGCGCATCCGGCCGCAGCGCGGTGCGCCGCGTGATGCGCGCGCTGGCGCTGTGCGCGCTGCCGCTGGTGGTGCTGCTGTGGCTGGCCGCGCCGGCCGCCTTTGCGCTGGCCTTCGGCGAAGCCTGGCGCGAGGCCGGCGAGCTGGCGCGCGCGCTGGCGCTGTACATCGGCTTGCACTTCGTCGCCTCGCCGCTGGCGGTGGTGACGATGGCCTGGGGCGCGCAGGCCTGGGCGCTGAAGCTGGCGCTGGCCGGGCAAGCACTGTTCGTCGCCGCGCTGGCCGCCGGGCTGGCGCTGGGCGGGCTCAACGGCGCCGGCTGGGCGGTGTCGGCGGCGATGCTGCTGTACTTCGGCTGGTACTTCTGGCGGCTGGCGACCTGGCCGGTGGCGCCGTGAACATCGCGCTGCGTGCCCGCCTCAACCGCTGGCGCCGCGGCATCGCGCGCGTGCTGCTGTTTCGCATGCTGTTCGGCGAAAGCTCGCAGGGCCGGCGGCTGGCGCACACGCGCATCAGCGCGGCGAGTTGCATCGAACACGAAGACCGGCTGACACTTGCCGACCACGTCTACATCGGCCCCTTCAACTTCATCGAGGCCAGCGGCGGCGTCACGCTGGACGAAGGCGTGCAGATCACCAGCCACGTGATCATCACCACCCACAGCTCGCACCGCGCGCTGCGGCTGCTGGGCCGCGAGTACGTGGCCTGGCGCGGCGAGCGCCCCGGCTGGGTGGCGGGGGCGGTGCACATCGGCGCCTACAGCTTCATCGGCCCGCACACACTGATCGAAGCCGGCACGCGGCTGGGCCGCGGCACGCTGGTGCGCGCCGGCAGCATCGTGCGCGGCGAGTTCGCCGACTTCGCGGTGCTCGAAGGCCGCCCGGCGCGCGTGGTGGGCGACACCCGCGAGCGCGACCAGGCTTGGCTGCAGCGCCACCCCGAGCTGCGCGCGCACTACGCGGCCTGGGCCGGGCGGGACGGCGCGTGAGCCCGATGCGCCTGGTGCTGTTCGGCGACGGCGACAGCCCGCACCTGCTGAAGTGGGCGCGCGCGCTGGCGCCCCGGGTCGAGCTGTGGGCGGCATCCAGCCGCGGCTTCATCGACGAGTTCGACGCCGTGCTGCCAATCGAGCGGCGGCTCGCGCTGCACACCACGCCCAGGGCCGCGGGCGGCAACCTGGCGCTGCTGCGCCAGCTGCCGCGGCTGGCCGGCTGGCTGCGCGAGCTGCGGCCCGACTGGATCCATGCGCACTACCTGACATCGCACGGCACGCTGGCCTGGGCCGCGACCTCGCTGCTGGGCGCGCCGGGGCGGCTGGTGGGTTCGGCCTGGGGCTCGGACGTGCTGGTCACGCCGCAGCACAGCGCGCTGCAGCGCTGGCTGCTGCGGCGTGTGCTGCGCGGCTGCACGCTCGCGACCAGCGACTCGCGGCACATGGCCGAGCGCATGCGCGAGCACGGTGCCGGCGAGCTGATGTGTTTTCCCTTCGGGCTGGAAGCGCTGCCGCCGCGGCCGCCGGCCAAGGACGACGCGTTGTTCTTCGCCAACCGCGCGCTGGAGCCGATTTACGCACCCGAGCGCGTGATCGGCGCCTTTGCCGCGATCGCCGCGCATTGGCCCGAGGCGCGGCTGATCGTTGCCAACGACGGCAGCTTGCGCGAGGCGCTGCACGTGCAGACGCGCAACCTGGGCCTGAGCGACCAGGTGCGTTTCGTCGGCCGGCTCGACGCCGCCGAGCAGGCCGAGCACTACGCGCGGGCGCGCTGGTTCTTCAGCCTGCCGCGAAGTGATTCGGTGTCGGTGTCGGTGCTCGAGGCGATGGCGCACGGCTGCGTGCCGCTGCTGTCGGACCTGCCGGCCAACCACGAGCTGGTGACCAGCGGCGACAACGGGTTGATCCTGCCGCTGGGCGCGCTGCCCAGCGCCGCCGCGCTGCAGCCGCTGCGCGCGCGCGCCGAGGCCATCGCGCGGGCCAACCGCGGCTGGGTGGCCGGGCACGCGATGTTCGAGCCCTGGGTCGAACGCTTCGTCGCGCGGCTGCACGAGCTGCACCAGCAAACGCCAGCACCGCCGAACTGAGCACGGCCGGCATGAACATCCTGCTGCTCAACCACTACGCCGGCACGCCGGCGCTCGGCATGGAGTACCGGCCGTACTACCTGGCGCGAGAGTGGGTGCGGCAGGGCCACCGCGTGCAGATCGTCGCGGCGAACTATTCGCACGTGCGCGCGCGCCAGCCGCATGCCGGCGACGAAGTCATCGACGGCATCGCCTACCGC
>CALBTN010000420.1 GCA_937967345.1 uncultured Rubrivivax sp.
GGTCAGGTCGGTAACGGCGCAGCCCGACGTTTTGCGTCCGGCCTGACAAAAACTGTCGCCTCGAGACGGCTTTCGAACCAGGCGTCGCGCCTGGTGCCACCGGCCGCCGAAGTCACCTCGCCGTATGGCATATACTGTGATATATGGCATGTACCTGGAGGGATGCATGGATCAACGGGTGGCAAGAGTGGGCCGCAACAACCGGGCCCAGGTGGTGACGATCCCCCTCGAGTACCGGTTCCCCGAGGGCATGAAGCAAGTGTTCATACGCAAGGTGGGTGACGAGGTGATCCTTTCACCGCGCCCGAGCGACTGGAGTGCGTTCCTCGCCTCGACGGTCCGCGCCAGCGACGACTTCATGGCGGGTATCGAGGATCTTCCGGTGCAAGAGCGCGGCGCCGCATGAGCGGTCTGTACCTGCTGGACACCGACACATGTGCGTTCGTGCTGCGCCGCAGTTCGCCCACGCTGCTCGAGCGTATACAGTCCGTGCCGCTGGCACAGCAGGCGATCTCGGTCGTGACTTACGCCGAATTGCTGTACGGCGTTCAGGTGTCGTCCAGGCGCAAGGCCAACCAGGAGGCGGTGGACGCGCTGGTCAGGCACGTTGCCGTTCTCGACTGGTCGCCGGCGGCAGCCGGGCACTACGCCGATATTCGCGCTGACCTGAACAAGCGCGGGGCCGTCATTGGCGCGAACGACTTGATGATCGCCGCGCACGCGCGCAGTCTGGCCGCCGTGGTGGTCACCAACAACACCAAGGATTTCGGCCGGGTCAAGGGCCTCGTGGTCGAGAACTGGATGACCTGATCGGCGATGGGCGCCCGCATCGAGAAGCCGTTGCGTCAGGCGGGCCGGCGTTCAGCCATTCCAAGGGGTGACGATCTGCACGCCGAGCCCGTCAAAGTCCTCGAGGTTGCACGTCGTCCGATCACCGCTCGTCGCCTGCGGCCGCTGTCGCACCACCGCTCGAACGGCTGGGCCGCCAGAAGGGCCGGGGTCAAACCGCGCCTTGTCCCGCGCGCAGCCCCGCCGCGTGTGGTTGCTGCGCGTCAACTGACGTTGCAAGCGACGTTGTAGTTCCGTGACTACAATTGCGGCGTGATCGAGCTCAAGCAGACCGAGACCTTTCGCAAGTGGCTTGCCAAGCTCAGGGATGCGCGGGCGGCCACGGCCATCGTCTCGAGGCTTGACCGCCTGAGCTTCGGCCACGCTGGCGATGCCGAGCCGGTTGGCCAGGGCGTCAGCGAGCTTCGCATCCACTACGGACCTGGCTATCGGGTGTACTTCCAGCGCCGCGGCGACACGATCATCGTCTTGCTGTGCGGCGGCGACAAAGGGTCGCAGGCACGCGATATCAAAGTCGCTTTGCGCCTCGCCAATGAACGGAGCGAATGACCATGACCGAAAAGCTGACCAACTTCGACCCGGCCGAGCACCTGAACACTGACCAGGCCATTGCCGACTTCCTGGCGGCGGCGTTCGCGTCGGACGATCCGGCCTACGTTGCCCACGCGCTGGGCATCGTCGCCCGCGCCAAGGGCATGGCGCAGATTGCCCGCCAGACCGGGCTGTCGCGTGAACAGCTCTACCGCTCGTTCAGCGCCGAAGGCAACCCGACCCTGCGCACGACGCTGGCGGTGATGAAGGCGCTGGGCATCGAGCTGTCGGCCAAGCCTGCCTCGGCGCATTGACGCCAACCAGACATCCGCGCGCAGCGCGTTGGCGCCGCGGCCGAGCAGGGGCCGTGCCGCTGGACGGGCTGGACTTGGCCCACAAACTTTGGTCGATTGTCGTGAGTCGAGTCGTCAACGTCCATGAAGCCAAGACGCACTTGTTGCGGTTGCTCGATGAAGCTCACGCGGGCAAGGAGATCATCCTTGCCAAGGCCGGCAAGCCGTATGCGCGGCTGATGCCGTTGGCTGCAGCGCTGGCCACGCGGCAGCCGGAGCGGCTACCCGGCCGGCTGGGCGCCGGCTTGCAGCCTCTGGTGCCAGACCCCCACCACGCGCCGCGCGCCGGTGCTTGCCCGCTGGAGGACCGCGACCCCTTCGATCGCAGGTTGGCGGCTTCGTTCAGCGCCAACTCCAGGGTCATCAACCGTGGTCATGCTGGCAACCCGCGCCGGCCGCAGCTCGGGCAGCGCGATCGTCTTCACCCCACCCGCATCACCTGCCCTGCCTGCAGCCGGCGGATGCGGTGCGGCGTGTCGAGCCGGGCGATCTCGGCCATCACGCCGTCGAGCTCGCCGGGCTTGATGTGGGTGATGTAGATGTCGGCGCCGGTGCGCAGCTGCGCCAGCTCGCGGCCCAGCAGCGCCGGGCACAGGTGGCGGCTGAGGCGGGCGAGCTCGATCTCGTCGTCGCCGAAGGCGGTCTCGATCACCAGCGTGTGCAGCGGCAGCGCCGCCAGCCTTGCCCACAGCGCCGGGTTCGGCCCGGTGTCGCCGCTGAAGACCCAGGCGCCGGCCGCGGGCGCGCGGGTGTCGCTGAGGGCAAAGCCCGCTGCCGGCACGGTGTGCTGTGCCGGCAGCACCTCGATGCGGCGCGTGCCGATTTCGATGACCGCGCCCGGCGCCATCGGCACGAAGCGCAGCACCGGATGCTGCGCGTCGGGCAGGCGCGAGAAATCCGGCCAGATCACGCCGTTGAAGATGTGGCTGCGCAAGGCGGCCAGGGTCTCGGGCAGCGCGTTCACGGCGATCGGCGCGCGCTTGGCGGCGGCGCGGCGCCGCGCCACGCTGTCGGCCAGCAGGCCGACCGCCAGCACATGGTCCAGGTGCGAGTGGCTGAGGAAGACGTGCTCGATGCGCAGCAGCTCGTCCAGGCTCAGGTCGCCGACGCCGGTGCCGGCGTCGATCAGGAGGTCGTCATCGGCCAGGAAGGCCGTGGTGCGGTTGCCGGCGGCGATCGAGCCGGAGCAACCCAGAACGCGGATTTGCATGAAGGCGGTGGCGGCGGGGCGGCGGGCCGGGTCTGGCCGCCGGAGGCGATGGTGGCGCGGCGCCCGATGCCGCGCAAGGCGTGAATGCGCAGGCGCGCTGCCGCTGTGCGCCGCCGCAGCGCCGCGCGTGACTTACACCACGCGGCGCTGGTGTGGCGCTGGTGCGGCGCTGTCAGCGCTGGATGAACTGCATCTGCGTGCCGGCCAGCTCGATCACGTCGCCGTTGTGCAGCGGCACCGAGTCCGACGCCAGCACCGAGCCGTTGACCACCGGGCGCGAGCTGCCCTCGACGTGCGCGAACACGTAGCCCGACGGCCGCCGCGTGATCGAAGCCACCTGCACGCCGGGCTTGCCGACGGTGGTGACCACCTTGGTCAGCGTGACCTCGCGGCCCGATGCCGCGCCGCTGAGCACCTTGATCAGCGCGGTGCCGCCGCCGGCCGCGCTCAGGCCGCCAAAGCCGGAGTGTGGCGGCGGCTGGGTCGGGCTGAAGCCGCCCGCCGGCGCAGTGCCGCCCGGGCGGATGACCTGGGTCTTCTCGTAGTCGGCCGGCTCATCGGTCAGGTACTTGATCTTGTACTTGCCGATCTCGACGGTGTCGTTGTGCGCCAGCAGCTGCTTCTTGATCGCCTTGCCGTTGATGTAGGTGCCGTTGGTGCTGTTG
>CALBTN010000421.1 GCA_937967345.1 uncultured Rubrivivax sp.
GCATGCGCGGTCGGGTCGTGCGTGGTGATCGGCCGGTTGTAGCCGGTGGCGATGACCTGCCGGCCTTGCTCGGACTCGCGCAGGATCACCGCGCCCACCGGCACCTCGCCGACCAGCAGCGCGTTGTGCGCCTGGTCCAGCGCCAGGCGCATGCCGTATTCGTCCTTGGCTTGTTGTTCGTCGTTCATCGCTGCGCCGGCCCCGCGCCCTGCTTTGCGGGCCGAGCCCCCTGCCCGGCCACAAGGCGGCAATTCTGCCGCGCGTGCCGTGCGTGCCGCGTGCAGCCGCTCAGCGCGTGGTGTGCGCCACGTAGCCGCCGACCTCGGAGCGCAAACCGATCGCCAGGCGGTTCCAGCCGTTGATGGCGACGATCGCCAGCGTCAGGTCGACCAGCGCCTTGTCGTCGAACTGCGCGCGCGCCGATGCGTAGGCGGCGTCGGGTGCGCCCTGGGCGGACACCAGCGTCAGCGTCTCGGCCCAGGCCAGCGCGGCACGCTCGCGCTGGCTGTAGCACGGCGCCTCGCGCCACGCCGCGAGCAGGTGCAGCCGCTGCTCGGTCTCGCCGGCGGCGCGCGCGTCCTTGCTGTGCATGTCCAGGCAGTAGGCGCAGCCGTTGATCTGCGACACGCGCATCTTCACCAGCTCGATCAGCGAATGCTCCAGCCCACTGCGCTGCACCGCGGCTTCGAGCGCGAGCATCGCCTTGAACGCGTCGGGCGCGGCCTGCGTGTAGTCGATACGAAGCGGGTTCATCGGACGCTCTCCTGGGGTCGTCGCTCGCGGCGTGGGCCGCAGCCGGCGTGGGTTCGAGCGATTGTCGGCCACCCTGCTACGGGGCCAGGGCGCGCCGCGCGCGCTACGACGCGACCACGGCGGGTGCGGCAAAACGCCCCAGCCCGAGTTCGACCCAACGGCCCTCGCGGCGCAGCAGGAACAGCACTTCCAGACCCCAGCGCTGTGCCAGCGCCAGGCCCTCGCCGGCGCCGGCCACCAGCAGCGCAGTGGCCCAGGCGTCGGCGCTGATGCAGTCGGCAGCGAGCACCGTGACCGACGCGACATCGTTGTTCACCGGCGCCGCGCCGCGGCCGTCGATGCTGTGCGCGACACGGACGTTGCCGAGCTGCACGAAGCGGCGGTAGTCGCCCGAGGTGGCGACGGCCAGGTCCTGCAGCTCGATCACGCCGTGCACCGCGCGCCGCCCGGGCTGCGGGCTTTCCAGCGCCACCGGCCAGGGTGCGCCGCCGGCCTGGGTACCGATCGCGCGCAGTTCGCCGTCGAGCGCCGCCAGCGCGTGGCGCACGCCGTATCGCTGCAGCACCGCGGCCATGCGGTCGACCGCATAGCCCTTGGCGATGCCGCACAGGTCGAGCTGCAGCGGTGCGTGCTTGCAGGCCCTGCCGCCGGCGAGGTCGAGTTCCAGCGCCTGGTGCGCCGGCTGCCGCACCGCCTGGGCGGCGGCGCGGATCGCCGCCGCCACCGGCGCCGCGCGCGCCGCGCCGAAGCCCCAGGCGTCGACCAGCGCACCCACCGCGGGGTCGAAGGCGCCGCCGCTCGCGCGCGAGATGTCGAGCGCGCGCTTCAGCACCTCCAGGATCTGCGGCGGCAGCGCGATCCACTGATCAGTCGGCGCGCGGTTGAGCCGGTTCAGGTCGCTTTCGGGCTGCCACGGCGACATCTGCCGGTCGACCTGGTCGACCGCGGCGGCCAGCTCCACGCGCAGCGCTTCGGCATGCAGGCCGACGTCGAGGTCGCAACGCAGCGACCAGCGCGTGCCCATCGTCGGGCCGTGCAGCGCGGTACGCGCGCGCCGCACAACGGCTTCAGAAGACGTCTTCGGCATAGCGTCCGGCGGCCTTCAGCTGCGCCACGCTCAGGCGCATCGCGCCCAGGATGTCGTCCAGCGTCTTGTGCACCGCCTGCGCCATCGGGCGGCTGCCGCAGACGCGAACGATCGCGCCGTTGGCGAACAGTTCGCGCACGCGCGTGGCGTCGCGCTGCAGCGCGTGCTGCACGTAGCCGCCGCCATCGCGGATGCGCGAGAACACGGTGCGCAGACTGGCCAGCCGGCGCTGGCGCAGCCAGGCTTCGATCTGCGCGCCGAAGTAGTAGTCCAGCGCCGGATCGCGCGCGCCGAAGTACAGGTGCATCGCCTGGCGCCGCCGGTTGGCGCGGATGAAGCCGGCCAGCGGCGCCACCCCGGTGCCGGCGCCGATCAGCAGCAGCGGCCGGCGCGCGTTGTCGAGCACGAAGCCGGGGTTGGGCTGCACGAAGGCGTCAATGCGATCGCCGGGCTGTAGCGCGTGCAGGTGGTTGGAACACACGCCGCCCGGCAGCTTGCGCACGCAGATCTCGACGAAGCCGTCGCGCCAGCTGGAGGCGAGCGAGTAATAGCGCGGCACGCTCGATCCCGGCGCCAGCACGCCCAGCAGGTCGCCGGCGGCAAAGTGCGCCAGGCCGTGAGCCCGCCGGGCCGCCCCAAGGGCGAACCCCGCAGGGCGCAGCCCGGAGGTTTCCTTGACACCGAGCAGGCGCTGCGGCCAAGGCAACGCCGGCCAGGTGAAACGCAGGATCACCGCCGGGTTGCCGGTGGCGCCGGGGTAGTCCTCGCGCGAGCGCAGCGTCAGCGCGGTGGTCGCCGGCAAGCGCGGCTGGTAGTCGATGAGCAGCGGCTCGCCCAGTGCCGACGCCAGCGCCTCGCCCCAGCGCGCGAACTCCTGCGCCGATTGCTGGTGGATGCGCTCGAGCGGCAGCAGTTGCGCCCAGCCCTTGGCCCGCAGCGCCTGGTCGAGCGCTTCGGCGTAGGCGCAGTAAGCGCCGAACTGGCGGTCGCCGAAACCCAGCACCGTGACCCGCGCGGCCGTCAGCGGTGCCTGCGCGATGCGGCCCAGCGCCACTGCCGCATGCGCCGGCGCCTGGCCGTCGCCGTAGGTGGCGGCGAGCACGAAGATCTGCCGTGCCGCGGCGCCCGGCTGGAAGTGCTCGAGCCCGGCGCTGTGCACCTTGTGCCCGGCGCGCACCAGCGCCTTGTGCAGCGCCTGGGCGAAGCCCCAGGTCGAGCCGTTTTCGCTGGCGACGAAGATCAGCATGTCGGCCTGCGCCAACGCGCTGTTGTCGCCAAAACGCGGCGTGCGGCTGCGCGTGTGCCACCACAACATCAGGCCCGTGCCCCAGAACAGCGGGATGCTCGCCGCGGCCAGGCCCAGCACCAGCGCCCAGGGCCACGCGCCCTCGCCGGTGTGCAGCAGCGTCGCCCAGTCGTGCAGCCGCTGCGCGGTCGAGGCCGGCTGCCAAGCCAGCGTGCGCCCGCTGCCGCGGTCGACCCAGCCGCGACCCGCCGCGGTGGTGAGCTTCCAGGTGTCCTGCGGGTCATCGGCGGCAGGAAAGTTCAGCCGGCGCAGATCATCGACGCGCAGGCTTTGCAGCAGCGGTACCTCGCCGACCGCGACATCCGCCGCCGCGCCCGCGGCCGACACCACGTCGGGGTCGGACTCGGCGTCGACCGTCACCAGGCCGAAGGTCGCGGCGCTCATGTACAGCGCGGTGACCGACGTCAGCGCGAGCACCGCGACCATCACCCGCCCGGTCAGCACGTGAATGCGCTGCAGCGCCGTACCGCGCACCCGCGCCCCGAGCCGCCGCCAGCCGCCCAGGCGGCGCAGCAGCAAGGTCAGGCCCGACAGCGACAAGCCGAGCATCGCCAGCGCGACCACCGCCGCCGCCACCCGGCCGCCATCGCCGAGCAGGAACGAACGGTGCGCCTTCTTGAACCAGCGCGACACCGCCGAGGCCTCGTACCCGCCCAGCACCCGGCCGTCGGCGGCATCGACGCGCAGCGCACGCGGCTGGCCGGCGTCGAAGGCATAGACCACGATCTCGCCTGAAGGCAGGCGGCGGATCTCCTCCACCCCCGGCACCGTGGCCGCCACCCGCTGCGCCAGCACCGACACCGGCAGGTCGGGCTGGGCCGGCGTGGCCGACCAAGCGTCGCGCACCGGGTCCCAGGCCAGGATCGTGCCGGTCAGGCCCAGCAGCAGCGCCACGCTGCCGGCGACCAGGCCCAGCCAGCGATGCAGTTGGCGCCAGCTCATGCCTTGCCCGGGTCTTGCAACGGCGGCCTCATTGCCGTCATTGCAGCTGGAAGCTGAACGACTGGATGTACTGGCGCCCGGCCTGCGCCTTGCCGGCATTGGCCGAACTCAGCGGCACGCGGATCTCGGCCGGGCTGTCGCGCATGTCCTCGACCGCGGCGTCGATGCGGATCTCGTAGCCGGCGTCGATCAGCGCGTCGGCCAGGTCGGCCGTGACCTTCAGCGTGCGGCCCTGGCCGACGCTGGCGCCGGTGATGCCTTGCAGCCGCTTGGTATCGCTGGCCGACAGGCGGTTCCAGTCGGACAGGTTCTTGTAGTACTTGGCCTTGCCGCCAGCCACCCACAGCGTGCCGGCGTAGGCACCCTTGGCGTCGGTCAGGTACACGGCGAGGTAGGCGCCGTCGCCGCCGTAGTTCTTCAAGGTGGTGGTCAGCGTCACCGGGCGGCTTTGCACCACCGCCGGCAGCACCAGCGCGCAGGCGGCAGCGAGTGTGGTCAGCACGGGTTTGGACATGGCGGTTCCTTCGTCTTTGGATTCAAGGTTTCATTCGATCTGGCCGCGCGGCGTGGTGCCGGGGGTCAGGTGCGGCGTCGCAGCGGGGGTGGCAGGTGCGGTGGCGGCGCCTTGCGGCGGTGCGCCTTCACCCGGCGCGGGTTGGCCGCTGCGCTGGCGGTCGCGATCGCGATCGCGGTCGCGGTCATGCTCACGCTCACGCTCACGGTCACGCTCATGGTCGCGCTCGCGCTCGCGCCGCTTCATCTTCACCACACGCAGCGTCTGCGGGTCGAGCTTGGCCTTGAACTCGCGACCCTGCGCATCGGTGCCGCGCAGCTCGTAGCAGCCGTCGTCGATCTTCAGCCGCTGCACCTGCCAGCCCTGCTGCGCGGCCAGGTGCAACACCGCGTCGCGCGACTGCCAGTGGCGCAACGGTGCGTCGCAATCGTCGTCGGCCAGCGCCACATGCGCCGCTGCCGCCAGCGACAAGGCAAGCAAACCCTGAGCAAGGCGTTGCATGTCGACGTCCTTTTCAGAAGGGGCGAGACCCCCGGATACGGCGCATCCCGGCCGCCGGGCGCCGCGGCCACATGCGCCGCAGCGTGTCGTCGCGCATCAGGTGGTGGTGGACAAGCGCGGCGCCGGCGTGCACGCCGATCAGCCAGTAGCCCAGCGTGCCGAGCGTCTCGTGCACTTCCTCGATGTTCTTCGCCAGCGCCTTGTCCGGCGCCACGAGCGCCGGCAGGTCCAGGCCGAAGAACGGGATGGCCTTTCCCTTGGCGGACAACACGAGCCAACCCAGCAGCGGCAGCGCCAGCAAGATGGCGTAAAGCGCCGTGTCCATGGCCAGCGCCAGCCGGTGCTGCCAGGCCGGCGGCGCGGGCGTGATCGGCGGGGCGCCCAGCGCCAACCGCAGCGGCAGGCGCACCAGCACCAGCGCGAACACCGACAGGCCGAGCATGAAATGCCAGGTCTTCATCAGTTCGCGCGTGTCGCTGCCCTTGGGAAAGATGCCGTGCAACTCGATCGACGCGTAGACGGCGAGCAGCAGCACGAGGGTCAGCCAGTGCATGCCGACCAGCAGCGGGTGATAGCGGTTCTGCGTCGTGACCATGGGACTTCCTGGGGTGGCAGCGAAACGCCGGCGCCGCCTCAGCGGTCGCTGCGCGTGCGTTCGACCGCGCCGGTGGTGGCGTTGACGTAGAGCTTGACGCGCTCGCCCTGCGCGTTGCGCGCCTTGACTTCGTAGCGGCCGTCGTCGTATTCGATCTCGCGGATGTCGCGGAAACCGGCGGCCTCCATGCGGTCGTAGATGTCGCGAATCGTCAGCGCCGGGCCGGCCGGCACAGCGGCCGCGGTGGCCGGCGCTGCAGGTGCGGGCGCCTGCGCCTGCGCGATGCCCGCGGCCAGTGCCGCGCCTGCGGCCACGGCAACGAGAAGACGGCGGCCGGTTCGAGTGTTGCTTTGCATGATCTGGACTCCTGATGGTGTGGGGCCCGGCACAGCGTCGGGCCTGGCTGCCATGTTGCAAGCGGCACGCTGAACCGGGCTTGAAGATGGCGTTCAGCTTGCGTTCATCGACGTGCGCAAGGTGATCCGCGAAGACCGCCCGTGCAGCGGCGACGCGCCCGGGCCGCCCGCCCTGCCCCGGCGCCATGCCTGAGCCCGCGCTGCCGCCGCTGGGCTGGCCTTTGCCGCGCAGTTTGACCACAATAGGGACGTGGGCTACGCCATGGGAGGCGTCAGCCGCGGCGCGACAGCGCGCAGGCCGGGAGGACGAAGATGGCTGCAATGCAGGTGGCGGTCGAGGAATACACCACCCCCAACCCGATCACCGCGGAAGAGAACATGCCGATCGGCGACGTGCAACGGCTGATGGCCGACCACGGCGTGCGCCACCTGCCGGTGGTGCGCGACGGCCGCGTCGTCGGCGTGATCAGCGACCGCGACGTGCGCGTCGTGCTCGGCCTGAGCATCGAGCACCAGCAGCAGGTTCGGGCCGGCGACGTCATGGCGGTGGACCCGCTCACCGTGAGCGCGGCGACGCCGCTGGACGAGGTGGCCTACGCGATGTCGGACCGCAAGGTGGGCAGCGCGATCGTCAACGACGAGCAAGGCGAACTGCTGGGCATCTTCACCGCCACCGATGCGCTGAACGCGCTGATCGAAGTCACGCGCAGCCTGCGGCGCTGAGCGCCGTCAGGCGGGCCGGCGCTGGGCGCCGCTGGCTGCCGCAGGGTCGGCCCGCAAGTTGTCTGACTTGGAGGACGCACCATGAAACGCACACCGGCCTGCTTGGCAGGCTTCGTCTTGTCACTGCTGTCGGCCGCGGTGGCTGCGCAGGATCTGGCGCGCGCCGAACGCGTGTTCGAGCAGCATTGCGCGGTGTGCCACGGCGCCGACCGCGGCGGCTACATCGCACCGGCACTGAACCGCGACGACACCAAGCTGACCCACGCGCAGGTGATGGGCAAGATCACCGGCGGCGCTCCGCCAACGCTGATGCCGGCGCACCCGAGCTGGGGCCGCACCGCGCTGTCGGCAGCCGATCGCGAGCTGCTGGCCACGCTGATCACCACGCAAAGCGCGACCACGCCAACCTGGGGCATCGAGGACGTGCGCCGGTCGCTGCAAGTGCTGGTCGCCGATGAAGCGAAGCTGCCCGCGGCGCCGCAGTTTCGCATCGATCACCTCGACGACCTGATGGCGGTGATGTCGCGCGGCCGCATGGCGGCCGGCCCCGAGGCGAAAGTGCTGTTCTTCGACGGGCGCACGCACCGCAAGGTGGGCGCGGTCGCCACCGGCCACGCGCCGCACCTGATGGACTTCCACCCGACCGAGCCGCGCTGGGCCTACGTGCGCGACGACATGGGCTGGGTGCACAAGATCGACCTGTACTCGATGCGCAGCACGCGCAAGGTGCGCGCCGGGCTGAACGGCACCTCGCTCGCGGTGTCGCGCGACGGGCGCTTTGTCGCCGCCGGCTCGTACGTGCCGCACACGATGGTGATCCTCGACGCGGCCACGCTCGAGCCGGTGCGGCTGTTCGAGCTGGCGGGCGCCGATCTCGACGGCAAGATGGTGCAATCCGACGCCGGCATGATCATGGCCACGCCCTTTGCCAACGTGTTCGTGGTCGCGCTCGAGCAGTCGGGCCAGGTCTGGATCGTCGATCTGGACAAGCCCGACATGCCGGTGGCCAAGATCGCCGGGGTCGGCCGCCATCTGCACGACGGCTTCCTGTCGCCCGACGGGCGATTGCTGGTGGTGGCCTCGTACGACGACCACCTGAACGCGGTGGTGGACCTGGCCGAAGCGCGCATCGTGCGCAAGATCCCGGCCGGCTGCAAACCGCACCTGGGCTCGGGCGCGGTGATCCGCTCCAAGGGCCGGCTGCTGGGCATCGGGACCAACATCGGCGAGGACGACTGCAAGTCGTTCGAGGTCACGGTGTTCGACATGGACAGCTTCGAGGTCGTCAAGCGCATCCCGGTGATCGGGCCGACCGAGTCGCCGGCCGCGCATCCTGACGCGCCCTACGTGATCGTCGACATCGTCGGCAAGGGGCCGAACGCGGCCAAGCTGCAGTTCATCGACAAGGAAACGCTCGAGGTGGTGCGCACGATCGAGGTCGCGGGCACGCTCGGGCACTCGCACTTTCCGGAGTACACCGCGCGCGGCGACTATTTCTACGTCAGCGCGCGCTACCGCGGCGATCGCAGCACCGGCGCGCCAGGCGGGCAACTGGCGATCTTCGACTCGCGCACGCTGCGCCAGGTGAAGTCGATCCCGGTGGACGTGCCGGCCGGCGTGTTCTCGCGGGTGCGCGCGCGCAGCGTCGTCGTGGGTTTGCAGAACACCGATCGCTGACAGCGCGGTGCTGCGGCCCCGGGCCGGCGCAACCGTGCGCGCCCAAGCCGAATCGCGCGCCGGGCGCAGGGTTGGCGCACCGCACCCGGCCGATCGCTGCACGCCCAGCGGTACCATGCCCCGCACCGGGCGGGCGCGGGCAACCGCTGCCGCGCCGGCACTGACCACGGAGGCCCCATGCCCAGCGCCACGACGCCGTTCCCCGCTTTTTTTGCCGACGCCCCGAACTTGACGGTGCGCGATCCGCTGGCCGAGTTCCTGGGCACCGCACCGGGTGGCGTGATCGAGTACAGCTATGCCGACGCGGTGCGCCTGGCCGGCCATTCGTGCCCGACCGTGGCTGGCGCCTATCTGATGACGGTGCACGGCTTGCGCGCGCTGTACGGCGAGCAGCTTCCGGTGCGCGGCGAGATCAGCGTGTTCATGCGCGATGCGCGCGACAGCGGTGCCAATGGCGTGGTCGCGACCGTGGTGCAGTTGCTCACCGGCGCGGCAGCCGAAACCGGCTTTCGCGGCATCGGCCCGCGCTTTTCGCGCCACGACCTGCTGCGCTTCGAGCAGCCGGTGCAAGAAACCCTGGGCCTGCAGCGCAACGACACCGGCAAGGCGGTGCAGGTGTCGGCAGAGGCATCGCTGGTCGGCTGGCCCGACGAGATGCGCGCGGTGCTGCCCAAAGCACTCAGCGGCCAGGCCAGCGCCGACGATCTGGCGCGCTTCGGCCAGCTGTGGCAAGACCGCGTGCGCCGGATCTTCGCGCAGGCCGATGAACTGCGGCTGATCCGCGTGCTCGACTGGCAGGCGCCCGCGGGCTTGGCTTAACCCGCCGGCAGCAGCACCAGCGAAACCGCCGCGATGGCCGCTGCGCAAGCGCGCCGCGGCCGGCCGCGCCGACCGCGCCGACCGCGCCGACCGCCGAACGCGGCGGCAAAGCCACCACACCACCGCGGCTGAACCTATCGACAGCACCGCCAAGCATGCGTTAACCTGCGCCTCCCCAGGGACCAGCGGCCGCGGCGACCCGTTCGCCCATCGGCTCGAGGAGCGTGCAATGAGCAACCAGCCAGCCGCACCGCTGCGGCTGCATGTGCCCGAACCCACCGGCCGGCCCGGGCAGCCCACCGATTTCAGCTACCTGCGGCTGACCCCAGCCGGCGAGATGCCGATGCCGGCGCTGGACTGCCCGGCGGCCGACATGCGCCAGCAGGCCTGGGGGCTGATCCGCGTGACCGACCACGAGGGCAACGCCAACGGCCCCTGGGCGCCCGATCTCAGCCCCGAGCAACTGCAGCGCGGGCTGCGTTCGATGATGAAGACGCGCGTCTTCGACGCGCGCATGCAGATCGCGCAGCGCCAGAAGAAGGTGTCGTTCTACATGCAGTGCCTGGGCGAAGAGGCGATCGCCTGCGCCCACGCGCTGGCGCTGCAGCCCGGGGACATGTGCTTTCCCACCTACCGCCAGCAAGGGCTGCTGATCTCGCGCGACGACGTGCCGCTGGCCACGATGATGAGCCAGCTGATGTCCAACGCGAACGATCCGCTGCAGGGCCGCCAGCTGCCGGTGATGTACTCGTTCAAGTACGCCGGGTTCTTCTCGATCTCGGGCAACCTGGCCACGCAGTTCAGCCAGGCGGTGGGCTGGGCGATGGCCTCGGCGATCAAGGGCGACACCAAGGTCGCCTCGGGCTGGATCGGCGACGGCTCCACCGCCGAGCCCGACTTCCACGCCGCGCTGACCTTCGCCCACGTGTATCGCGCGCCGGTGGTGCTGAACGTGGTGAACAACCAGTACGCGATCTCCACCGTCCAGGCGATCGCCGGCGGCGAGACCACCACCTTCGCCGCGCGCGGCGTCGGCGCCGGCATCGCCTCGCTGCGGGTCGACGGCAACGACTTCCTCGCGGCCTACGCGGCGTCGCGCTGGGCGCTGGCACGCGCGCGCGCCAATCTGGGGCCGACGTTGATCGAATGGGTCACCTACCGCGCCGGCGCGCATTCCACCTCCGACGACCCGGCGCGCTACCGCCCGGCCGACGACTGGCAGCGCTTCCCGCTGGGCGACCCGATCGAGCGGCTCAAGCGCCACCTGATCGTGCGCGGCATCTGGTCCGACGCCCAGCATGAGGCGGCGCAGGAAGAACTGCAGCAGGAGGTCCTGGCCGCGCAGAAGCAGGCCGAAAGCCACGGCACGCTGCTGGACGGTCACATGCCGCCGCTGGAGACGATGTTCGAGCAGGTCTACGAACATATGCCGCCGCACTTGGCCGATCAGATGGCGCAGGTGCGCGCCGAACAGGAGGCGCAGCGCCATGGCTGAAGTCAACACCAAGAAGATGACCATGGTCCAAGCGCTGCGCTCGGCGATGGACGTGATGCTGGGCCGCGACGACAACGTGGTGGTGTTCGGCGAGGACGTCGGCTACTTCGGCGGCGTGTTCCGCTGCACCGAGGGCCTGCAGGCCAAGTACGGCAGCCAGCGCGTGTTCGACTCACCGATCAGCGAAGGCGGCCTGGTCGGCGCCGCGGTGGGCATGGGCGCCTACGGCTTGCGCCCGGTGGTCGAGATCCAGTTCGCCGACTACTTCTACCCGGCGTCGGACCAGATCGTGTCCGAGGCGGCGCGGCTGCGCTACCGCTCGGCCGGCGACTTCACTGCGCCGCTGACCATCCGCATGCCCTGCGGCGGCGGCATCTACGGCGGCCAGACGCACAGCCAGAGCCC
>CALBTN010000422.1 GCA_937967345.1 uncultured Rubrivivax sp.
GTCGGGCAGCGACAGCGTGCGCGTGCCGGCGCCGAAGAATTCGACGAACTTGCCCACCACCTTGTGCCGGCGCAGCATCTCGGTGACGGTGAGCACCAGGTCGGTGGCGGTGCAGCCTTCGCGCAGCCGGCCGGTGAGCTTCATGCCGACCACGTCGGGCGTCAGGAAGTACACCGGCTGGCCCAGCATGCCGGCTTCGGCCTCGATGCCGCCCACGCCCCAGCCGACCACGCCGATGCCGTTGATCATCGTGGTGTGGCTGTCGGTGCCGACCAGCGAATCGGGGTAGGCCAGCCCGTCCTTGGTCTTGTGCACGCCGCGCGCCAGGTACTCGAGGTTGACCTGGTGCACGATGCCGATGCCCGGCGGCACCACGCCGAAGGTGTCGAAGGCCTGCATGCCCCACTTCATGAACTGGTAGCGCTCGTGGTTGCGCTGGAACTCCAGCTTCATGTTCAGGTTCAGCGCGTTCTTGCTGCCGTAGTGGTCGACCATCACCGAGTGGTCGACCACCAGGTCCACCGGCACCAGCGGCTCGATGGTCTTGGGGTCGCGCCCCATCTCGGCGGCGGCGTTGCGCATCGCCGCCAAGTCCACCAGCAGCGGCACGCCGGTGAAGTCCTGCAGCACCACGCGCGCCACGACGAAGGGGATCTCTTCGGTGCGTGGCGCGTTGGGCTGCCAGTTGGCCAGCTGCGTCACGTGCTCGGGCGCGATGCGCCGGCCGTCGCAGTTGCGCAGCACCGACTCCAGCACGATGCGCATCGACACCGGCATGCGCGCGATGTTCGGATAGGTCTTGGCCAGCTCGGGCAGCGAGTAGAACTGGGCTTCGCGGCCCGACGCGGTGCGCAAGCGCTTGCGCGTCTTGGCGAAGGGGTGGGGCGGCGACTTCCTGGTCGGGCGGGGCTTGCTCATGCGGCACTCCTTCTTCGATGGCGGCGGCCATTGTGCATGGGTTGTGCGTGGGGTTGCGGCAGCCGGGCTTCGGCGCGATGATCGCGCCCCCGTCGGCACCATGGCCCGCGGCGAGCAGCTGTGTCAACCCTGGCAGCGCGTGCTTCGTTGCAGGCACACCGTCGAAGCGGCCGGTACTGTGCATAGGCGCACCGGGCATGTTGCGGCGGCCATCCTCAACCACCGGAGCACGTGCATGAAGCTATCCACCCTCCTCGGCATCGGCATGCTGTCGCTGTCACTGCTGGGCGGCCCCGCCCTGGCGCAGGACAAGGCGGCCAAGCAGACCGAGATCGTCAAGCACACCAACGCGGCGCTGCAGCGCTTCTACGCCAAGAAGCCCGAGCTGAAGGCCGCGGTGGCCAAGGCCCCGGGTTACGGCGTGTTCACCACCTACGGCATCAGCTTCCTGGTGGGCGGTGCCGGCGGCAAGGGCCTGGTGCACAACAACAAGACCAAGCACAACACCTTCATGGCGATGGGCTCGGCCAGCGTGGGCGCGCAGATCGGCGCGGCCGAGAACGACGTGCTGATCATCTTCAAGACCGCGGCGGCGATGAACGACTTCGTCAACAAGGGCTGGACGGCCGGCGGCGGCGCCACCGCGCAGGCCGGCGTCGACAGCAAGCAGGCCGGCGGCGGCCGCGGCGGATCGGCGATGGCCGATGCCGAGACCTTCACGTTGACGAAGAACGGCGTCGAAGCCGGCGTGGCCATCGCCGGCTCGAAGTTCTGGAAGGAAGACGAGCTGAACTGAGCGCGCTGGCGCCGCGCGCTGCCGCGCCGGCGCCGCGCGGCGAGGGGCGGGCACCTGGCGGGCCGTCCCTTCCTCTTATTGCGCGCTCGCTGGCGCCATGACACGAAAGGCCAGCGGCCATGAGCATCGCATCGGGGATTGCGCTGACGCGCCGCCGCTGGCTGCGGCGGCACTGCCGATCACCTTGGCGGCCTGCGCGCCGCTGCGCGGTGCAGCGCCGGGCGCCGATCCGCTGCCGTCGTGGAGCGAGGGCGCGGCAAAGCAGCGCATCGTCGCTTTCGTCGACACCGTCACCACCGAAGGCGGCAAGGACTACGTTGCGCCGGCCGAGCGCATCGCGGTGTTCGACAACGACGACACGCTGTGGGCCGAACAGCCGATGTACTTCCAGTTCTCCTTCGCACCCGATCGCGTCAAGGCGCTCGCGCCGCAGCATCCCGAGTGGAAGGGCAAGGAACCCTTTGCCTCGCTGCTGAAGGGCGACGTGCCGGCCGCGCTGGCCGGCGGCGCGCGCGCGCTGCTCGACATCGTCATGGCGACGCACGCCGGCATGACGACCGACGAGTTCGCGGCCCTCGTCAAGGCCTGGGCCGCGACGGCCAAGCACCCGACGACGCAGCGCTGCTTCGTCGACATGGTCTATCAGCCGATGCTGGAACTGCTGGCCTACTTGCGCGCCAACGGCTTCAAGACCTTTATCGTTTCGGGCGGCGGCATCGAGCTCATGCGGCCGTGGACCGAGCAGGCCTACGGCATCCCGCCCGAACAGGTCATCGGCAGCAGCATCAAGACGAAGTTCGAGCTGCGCGATGGCCAGCCGGTGCTGATTCGCTTGCCCGAGCTGAACTTCATCGATGACAAGGAAGGCAAGCCGGCGGCCATCAACCTGCACATCGGCCGCCGCCCGATCGCCGCCTTCGGCAACAGCGACGGCGACTTCCAGATGCTGCAGTGGACCACCGCCGGCAGCGGCGCGCGACTGGGCATGCTGGTGCACCACGACGATGCGGCGCGGGAGTTCGCCTACGACCGCGAGTCCAGCGTCGGCCGCCTGGCGCGCGGGCTCGATCAGTACCAGGCGATGGACTGGGGGCTGATCAGCATGAAGAACGATTGGAAAGTGGTGTTCGCGCCGGCGAAGTAGCGCCGCCCCGCGCGACCGGCCGACGTCGGCTCAGGAACCGGCGCGCAGCCGCTGCAGCAACTGCGCCGCCTGCGGGTTGCCGGGCTGCAACTGCTGTAGCGCCTCGGCCTCGCGCAGCGCGGCGGCGCGGTTGCCCTGCTGCGCGTAGAACACCGCCAGCGCATAGACGGTCGCCGCATCGCCGGGGTCGAGCTCACGCGCCCTGCGCAGCGCCGCTTCGGCGGCCTTGGCCTGGCCGAGTTGCTGACGCGCCAGCCCCAGGTTGTAGTGCACACGCGCGCGCTGCGGCAGCAGCCTGGCGGCTTGCTCCAACGCCTCGGCGGCTTCGGGCAGGCGCTGCTGTTCGGCCAGCAGCAGACCCAGCGAATACTGCAGCTCGCCGATGCCGGGCTGGCGCTTCAATCCCTCGCGCAGCACCTGCTCGGCCTCGGGCAGGCGGCCGCGCTCGGCGTAGAACTGCGCCAGGTTGGCGCGCGCCGGCGTGAAGTCCGGGTCGATCTTCAGCGCCGCGCGGTACGAGCCTTCAGCCTCGGCGTCGCGGCCGGTGCGTGCGTACAGCGCACCCAGGTTCAGGTTCGGCCCCGGCATGTCCAGCGCCACCTTCTGCGCGGCCACGTATTCGGCCAGCGCGGCGTCGAAGGCCGCGCGTGTGGCGGTGTCGAACTGTTCGTGCGGCAGCGCGGCCAGGCTGCGCGCGGCGGCGATGCGCACCGCGCGCAGCGGGTCGCGCAAAAGCGGCGCCAGCGTCGGCACGCGCAGCGAGGGCTCGATGTCTTCCAGGCTCGCCGCGGCGGCGGCGCGCACTTCGGCGTCGGCGTCGCGCGTGGCGGCGATGCGCTCGTTGATGCCGGCGCCACCGCGCAGTTGCTCCAGCGCGGTGGCGCGCACGATCGCCGGCTGGCCGGTGTCGGCGGCCAGCGTGGCCAGCGCCGCAGCGGCTTCGGGCGCGCCGCGGCGCGCGGCGGCGAAGACTTCGCCGTAGTGCGGTGGGCGCTTGGGCGTGCCGAACCAGCGCGTCACCGCGTCGGCCGCCCACTGCGCGCTCTGGTCGGCATGGCACTGGTTGCAGGCGTTGGGCGTGCCCAGCCGCACCGACAGGTCGGGGCGCGGGATGCGCAGGCTGTGGTCGGGCCGCGGCTGCACGACCATGTAGTTCTTGGCCGGCATGTGGCAGGCCACGCACTGCGCACCGGGCGAGCCGGCGGCGTGGTGCGTGTGCTGCGGCGTGTCGTAGCTGCCGACGGCGCTGGGGAAGGCCGGGTTGGCCTTGGATTCGTGGCACTGCGTGCACAGCGCATTGCCTGGCAGCTTGGGCCGGGCGCTGTGCGGGTCGTGGCAGTTCGTGCAGGCCACGCCCATGCGGTACATCTTGCTCTGGCGGTACGAGCCGTCGACGAAGACCTCGTCCAGCTGCTGGCCGTCGGCGTGGTACAGCCCTTCGCGCAGCAGGCTGGGCAGGTAGTGGTCCAGGTGCGGCTGGCCCGGCACCGGCGTGGCGCTGAGTTCGCTGCGCCGCGCATGGCAGGCGGCGCAGACCTCGACCTGCGCGCGCGGTGTCTTCAGGTCGGCGAGTTGGCCGTACGGCGGGGGTGACGTGCTGCGGTCACTGTGTTTCTCGGCCCAGGCGACGTGCAAGGAGCCCGGGCCGTGGCAGGACTGGCAGGACACGTTGACTTCGGCCCAGCGCGAATCGAAGCGATCGGTCTGCGCGTCGTAGCGCTTGTCGAAGCCGGTGGTGTGGCAGCCGATGCACATCGTGTTGGCCGTCTGGTAGCGGCCGCTCCAATGCAGCACGTCGCCGGGCGGCGCCTTTTCGTGCGGCAGCAGGTGGAACCACTGCTTCGCCTGCGTGTTCCAGGCGATCTGCAGTGGCTGCAGCCGCCCGCCCTCGGTTTCGATCAGGTACTGCTGCAGCGGTGCGACGCCGAAGGTGAACTTGACTTCGAAGTCGGCCAGCTTGCCGTCGGGGCCGTCGGTGTGCACGTAGAAGCGGCCGTCGCGCTTGAAGAAGCGCGTGATCACGCCCTGGTGGCGGAACTGCGCGTGGTCGAAGTTGCCGCGCACGGTCTCGGGCGTGGCCGGCGCCATCGCCTGCGCGTGGTGCGAGGCGGCCCAGGCCGTGGCCTGCGGCTGGTGGCAGCCCAGACATTGTCGGTTGTCGACGTACGCGGCCAGGGCCGCCGCCGCGGGGCTTGCTGCAGCGCCCGGGGCCGAGGCCGCGGCGCGGGGTGCCTCGCCGGGCGTGGTCTGGGGCAGCATGAGCCAGGCGGCTACGGCGAGGGTCGCCGCGAGCAGCGCCGCGACGGTGATCCACTTGCCGCGGCGCGGCGGCGTCAGCGCCGCGCCGGCCGATGGGCCAGGTGGCGCGACGGGCGCGGCCGCCGCGCTGGGACGCTGCCGCTTGCGCGCCATGCGACGGCGCGCTTCAGCCCGGCTGCTGCGGCAGGTAGCGCACCGACAGCACGCCGTCGATCTTGCGCAGGCTGTCCAGCACCGGTTCGGCCACTGCGCTGTCGACGTCGACCAATGTGTAGGCCATCTCGCCGCGCGACTTGTTCACCATGTTGTGGATGTTCAAGCCGGCCTGGGCCATCGCGGTGGAGATCTGCCCCAGCATGTTCGGCACGTTGGCGTTGGCGATGGCCACGCGGTAGGCTGACTCGCGGCCCATGCTCACCGCCGGGAAGTTGACCGCGTTGACGACGTTGCCGTGTTCGAGATAGTCGCGCAACTGGTCGACCACCATCACCGCGCAGTTCTCCTCGGCCTCGCGCGTGGACGCACCCAGGTGCGGCAGCGCGATCACCCTAGTGTGGCCGTTGATCGCGGCGCTGGGGAAGTCGCACACGTATTGCCCCAGCTTCTTCGCCTCGAGCGCGGCCAGCACCGCGGCTTCGTCGACCACACCCTCGCGCGAGAAGTTCAGCAGCACCGCGCCGGCGCGCATCAGCGCGAGGTTGTCGGCGTTGACCAGGTTACGCGTGGCCGCCACCAGCGGCACGTGCAGCGTGACGAAGTCGCTGCCGCGCAGCACCTCGGCCACGCTGGCGGCGCGCTTGACCTGCGCCGGCAGGCTCCACGCGGCATCCACCGTGATGTCCGGGTCGTGGCCCAGCACGTGCAGGCCCAGCCGGATCGCGGCGTCGGCCACCAGGCAGCCGATCTTGCCCAGGCCGACGATGCCCAGCGTGCGCCCGGCCAACTCGTAGCCGGCGAAGCTCTTCTTGCCGTCCTCGACCGCTTTGTCCATGTCGGCCATCTTCGGGTCGAGCGCGGCGACGAAACGCAGCGCCGGGGGCAGGTTGCGCGCGGCCATCAGCATGCCGGCCAGCACCAGTTCCTTCACCGCATTGGCGTTGGCGCCGGGAGCGTTGAACACCGGCACGCCGCGTGCGCTCATGGCGGGCACCGGGATGTTGTTGGTGCCGGCACCGGCGCGCGCGATGGCCTTGACGCTGGCCGGGATGTCCATGCCGTGCATGTCGGCCGAGCGCAGCAGCACCGCGTCGGGCGCGGCGACGTCCTTGCCGGCGGTGTAGCGCTCGGTGGGCAGCCGCTTCAGCCCGTTGGCCGAGACCTGGTTCAGCACCAGGATGTTCAATCGATCAGCCATGCTTTGCCTCGAACTCCTTCATGTAGGCGACCAGCGCCTTGACGCCGTCCACCGGCATCGCGTTGTAGATCGACGCGCGCATGCCGCCCACCGAGCGGTGGCCCTTGAGCTGCAGCATGCGCCGCTCTTCGGCGCCCTTCAGGAACGCGGCGTCGAGCGACTCGTCCTTCAGCTTGAACGGCACGTTCATCAGCGAGCGGTCGGCCTTGGCCACCGGGCTGACATAGAACGCACTGCGGTCCAGGTAGTCGTACAGCAGCGCGGCCTTGGCCTGGTTGTGCGCGGCCATCGCGGCCAGGCCGCCTTGCGCTTCGATCCACTTGAACACCAGCCCGGCGATGTAGATCGCGTAGGTGGGCGGCGTGTTCAGCATCGAATCGGCGTCGGCCTGCTGCTTGTAGTCGAAGGCCGACGGCGTGATCGGCAGCGCCTGGCCGATCAGGTCGTCGCGCACGATGACGATGGTCAACCCCGCCGGGCCGAGGTTCTTCTGCGCGCCGCCGTAGATCAGGCCGTACTTGCTGACGTCGACCGGCTTGGACAGGAAGTTGCTGGACATGTCGGCCACCAGCGGTACGCTGCCCACATCGGGCGTCCAGTGGTATTCGACGCCGCCGATGGTCTCGTTGCTGCAGATGTGCACGTAGGCGGCGTTGGGGTCCAGCTTCCAGCCCTCGCGCGGCGGCACCGCGGTGTAGTTGCCCTCCTTGCCGCTGGCGGCGATGTTGGCCTTGGCGTACTTGGCGGCTTCCTTGATCGACTTCTTCGACCATTCGCCGGTGTCGATGAAGTCGATCGAGCTCTTGCCGCGCAGCAGGTTCATCGGCACCACCGCGTTCTCGGCGATCGCGCCGCCTTGCAGGAACAGCAGCTTGTAGTTGGCCGGCACCGCCAGCAGCTTGCGCAGCAGCGCCTCGGCCTCGGCGTGGATCGCGATGAACTCCTTGCCGCGGTGGCTCATCTCCATCACCGACATGCCCGAGCCGTGCCAGTCGAGCATCTCTTCGGCTGCCTGTCGCAGCACGGGTTCGGGCAGCGCGGCGGGGCCGGCGCTGAAGTTGTAGGCACGGGTCATCTAGGGATCTCCATCAACAAAGGCGGGGGTGGGGCGGTTGCGGGCCAGCGAGGGCCTGGTTGCGGCAAGCAGCGCACGCCGGATGCGGCACACTGCGGCGCAAGGTCCGCCACGGCCGGTATTTTCACCCGAGACCACGATGTTCGATCTGGCGTCGCGCAGTGACTACTTCAGCGATGGGCACAACGACTTTCGCCGCAGCGTGCGCCGCTTCGTCGAGCGCGAGATCGCACCCTTCGTCAACGACTGGGACGAGGCCGGCAGCTTTCCACGCGAGCTGTACCGCAAGGCGGCCGCGGTCGGCATCATCGGCGTGGGCTACCCCGAGGACCTGGGCGGCACACCGGCCGATGCGTTCTACGGCATCGTGTGCTCGGAGGAGATCGCGCGCGCCGGCTGCGGCGGGCTGCAGGCCAGCCTGGGCTCGCACGGCATCGCCTTGCCGCCGCTGGTGGCGCACGGCAGCAAGGCCTTGCAGCAGCGCGTCGTGCCGCCGGTGCTGCGCGGCGAGAAGATCGCCGCGCTGGCCATCACCGAGCCCGGCGGCGGCTCGGACGTGGCGGCGCTGAAGACCACCGCGGTGCGTGACGGCGATCACTACATCGTCAACGGCGAGAAGACCTTCATCACCTCGGGCCTGCGCGCCGACTACCTCAGCGTGGCGGTGCGCACCGACCCGGCCAACCGCGGTGCCGGCGGTGTGTCGCTGCTGCTGATCGAAGGCGACACGCCGGGCTTGACGCGCACGCCGTTGCAGAAGATGGGCTGGTGGGCCAGCGACACCGCCCAGCTGCGCTTCGATGGCTGCCGCGTGCCGGTGGCCAACCTGATCGGGCAGGAGGGCAAGGGCTTCAAGGCCATCATGCACAACTTCAACCACGAGCGGCTGATGATGGCCACGCTGGCCTGCGCCTACGCGCAGGTGTGCACCGAGGAGGCGTTGGACTGGGCGCAGCAGCGCAAGACCTTCGGCGCGGCGCTCGCCGAGCGCCAGGTGATCCGCCACAAGCTGGTGGACATGGCCACCCGGGTGGAGGCCGCGCGTGCGCTGGTCTACGACCTGGCGTGGCGGCTGCAGCGCGGTCTGGGGCCGCAGCCGGCGATGGTGGCGCGCACCTGCATGGCCAAGATCGTGGCCACGCAGGCGATGCAGTTCTGCGCCGACCAGGCGGTGCAGATTCTCGGCGGCATGGGTTTCATGCGCGGCACCAAGAGCGAACGCATCTACCGCGAGGTCAAGGTGATGATGATCGGCGGCGGCTCCGAGGAGATCATGAAGGACCTGGCGGCGCGCCAGCTGGGCATCTGACGCACAGCCGCCGCAGCCTATGCCTGCGGCGGCTCATCGCCGCCCCGCGCGGCCGGCGTGCTGTGCACGGTCAGCGTCGGGCCGTGTTCGTGCCACTGCCGCTCGATGTCGCGGCGGAACTCGGCGTGCCAGTGGAACATCAGCGCGAAGGCGATGGCCAGGCCGATGCCCAGCACCCAGGCCAGCCGCGTCAGGTTGCGCAGCGCCTTGTTGGCCGCGGCGAAGGCGCCGTAGAACCAGTTGGCCACCCCCCACAGCAGCACCAGCGCCAGTACCCACAGCACCTTGCCCACCGCACCGCGGCGCGGGTCGATCGCGCAATCGACCAGGCTCCAGATCGGCTGCACCAGCGCCATGAACAGCATCAGCAGGCCAAAGCCGACGACGAAGCCCATCAGGGCCAGCGCGGCAAATCCGGTCAGGGTCTCTTGCATTGGTTGATCCAGGCGTGTTGCGGCAGCCATCCGCGCTTGCGGGGTCTTGGCGCCGGCCTTGTCATGCGAACGGCCAGTGCAGGTCCAAGCGCAGGCCGTGCGCCGACGGTTTGTGTCGATCATGCCATCGGCTATCTTGCGGCCAATTGATTGGGGATGAACCGCGACAACCCGCAGGCGCGCTCGCCGGACGGTGTCGCGGCGTGGAGGACGCCGAGCAATCGGCACCGGGCGGTCCGCATCTCACGACGATGGTTGGAACCAACCTGCAAGTCGGCGAGGAAGCGGCGAGCGTACTTGGCGAAGGCGAAGGCGAAGGCGAAGGCGAAGTCGAAGGCGTTGCAGCTGCCGCTGGCCAGGTCGAATTGGGCAGGCACGCGGCGTACGGCCAGTACGGCAAAGCACCGGGCAGGCAGCGGCTTCGGGCCGCGCCGCCGCGATCCGGGACAACAAGCCGCAGGGCAGCGCACCGCCGGCAGGCTGATGGGACCGGCTCGGTGTCGGCATTCTTTACGCACCGCTCGCTGCCATCAGCGGCAAACGATGCAAGTCGTTGATTCAGGACGCGATCGGGATAAGGGCGTGAACATTGCTTGAAACGCCCGCTGCGCTGTGTTTTCGGTGGCAACAATCGGATGTCGCCAGTGCAGCGATCCATAACCAGATTGGGAAAAACATGAAGAAGCTTCTGAATCTCGCAGCCGGTGTGGCTGCGGCCGCCATCTCGGCCACTGTCTTCGCGGCGCCGGTTCCGTTTTCCGGCAGCTGGTCGCCGGGTTCGTCGACCGGCACGATTGGCCCGGGCACACTGACCTGGACGGCGAACGCCACGACCAACAATGGCATCCCCACGAACTCCTGGAGCGTTCCCGGTGTGGGCCAGGGGCTAAGCCACTGGATGGGTGCAGACGGCTACCGCGACTTCCACATTGCATTCGATCTTCCGGCGGGCGTGGCACTCGACACGAGAGTTGGAACCAACTGTGCCGGCGGAGCCACCGGAGGCACGGTCTTGTGCGAGCCTTTCCCCGATTTGCGCGGGCTCGGCGTTTGGGACGTGGTGTTCGACGGCCCGAACAGCGTTTCCTTCTATGCACCGTCGGGCCAGAGCCTCGACAGCGGCGAGTTGTTCTTCGTGAACATCTTGTTCACCGGCCCCGCGACGAGTGGCCGCTTCCAGGGAAGCTGGACCGACACCGGGCGCGTGCCTGAGCCGGCGACCGTCATGCTGCTCGGCGCCGGACTCGCGGCGCTCGGGCTCTCGCGCCGGCGTTCAGTCGCCCGCGCTTGACGATCCGTCACGCTGTCGATCGACAGGCGTGCAGCCTCTCGATCGGCGGATGCATGGCGCATGCGTTATCTTGCGCCGATGGCGGACTTCAGCTTCTTCTGGCACGACTACGAAACCTTCGGCGCGGTGCCGCGCCGCGACCGGCCGGCGCAGTTTGCCGGGCTGCGCACCGATGCGGCGCTGAACGAGATCGACGCGCCGCTCACGCTGTACTGCCGCCCGGCACCGGACTTCCTGCCCGAGCCCGAGGCTTGCCTGCTCACCGGCATCGTGCCGCAGGAGTGTCTGGCCAAGGGCCTGCCCGAGCACGCCTTCGCCGCGGCGATCGAAGCGCAGCTGGCGTTGCCGGGCACGGTGGGCGTGGGCTACAACTCGATCCGCTTCGACGACGAGGTCACACGCTTCCTGTTCTGGCGTTGCCTGATCGACCCCTACGCGCGCGAATGGCAGAACCAGTGCGGCCGCTGGGACTTGCTGGACGTGCTGCGCTGCGCGCGCGCATTGCGCCCCGAGGGCATCGAATGGCCGCTGAACGACGATGGCCGCGCCTCGTTCAGGCTCGAGCAACTGACGCGCGCCAACGGCCTGGAGCACGAATCCGCGCACGACGCGCTGTCCGACGTGCGCGCCACGCTGGCGCTGGCGCGGCTGCTGAAGACCCGGCAGCCCAAGCTGTGGGACTTCTGCCTGCGGCTGCGCCACAAGGCCGCGGTGTGCGACGAGATCGCCGCTGCGCAATCGCAGGGCCGGCCGTTGCTGCACGTGTCGGGCATGTACCCCAGCGAGCGCGGCTGCCTGGCGCTGGTGTGGCCGCTGGCGCCGCACCCCACCAACCGCAACGAGGTCATCGTTTGGGACCTGGCGCACGACCCGAACGGGCTGGCGCGCATCGGCGTGGACGAGATGCGGCTGCGGCTGTTCACGCGCAGCGAAGACCTGCCCGAGGGGCTGACCCGGCTGCCGATCAAGACCATCCACATCAACAAGTCGCCGGTGGTCATCGCCAACCTGAAGACCTTGAGACCCGAGATGGCGCAGCGCTGGGGCTTGGACGTGGAGCAGGGGCTGCGCCGCGCGGAGGTGGCGGCGCGCGAGGCCGGCGCGCTGGCGGCTCATTGGGCGCAGGTGTTCCAGCGCCCGGCAGACGCGTCGCCACGCGATGCCGACGAGGATCTGTACGGCGCGTTCGTCGGCAACGACGACCGGCGCACACTGCAACGGCTGCGCACGTTGGACCCGGCCGCGCTGGCGGGCCAGCGGCCGCGGTTCAGCGATGAGCGGCTGGACGAGTTGCTGTTCCGCTACCGGGCGCGCAACTTTCCGCAGTCGCTGCGCGCCGAGGAGCTGGCGCGTTGGCGCTTGCACTGCGCCGCGCGGTTGCAGGCCCCCGCCGGGGGTGGGTTGAGCCTGGAAGTGTTCCGGCAGCAGGTCGAGAAACTCGAGCAGGGCGCCGACGATCGCGGCCGTGGGTTGCTGGCGCAACTGCGCGACTACGCTGCGAGCGTCGAGGCGCAAGCCGCGGTGGGCTGAAGCGCCGAGGCGCGGCCGTGCCGTGCCTCGCTGCGGCGGTGCCGGCTCAGCGCCGGACGGTGGGCGACTGCGTGACGGTCAGGTCGCTGGTGTTCACCTGTCCGGGCAGGTTCATGCCCAGCGCGTTGGGGTCGGTGTCGACTTCCTTGGCCTGGATCTCGTTGACGCAGGAGTCGACGATGCGCCGGCCGCGCACGGTGTCCATCAGCATCGACTTGGTCGGGATCTGCACCATCAGCATCGAGCCATTGCCGACTTCTTCCAGCCGCACCGCGCCGGTGCTGGAGCGCACCGGTTTCATCGTGTAGGCGTGGCTGCCGAAAGTGACGATCACGTAACCCTCGGTCGGATGCTTGGTGATGCTCAGTGCTTGCTTGAACTCGCAGTCGTAGGCGCCCATGTAGGTTGCCGCCGCGGCGAGCATCTGCTCCGGGTTGGCGGCATCGAGCACGAGGGGAGCGGCGGGCGCGGTCTGGCCGGTGTCGGTCCTGGCGACCTTGACCGGTTTGTGTTTGGTGCTGGCCGCAGCCGCTTTGCGCACCTGTGCCGGTTGGTCGGACGCATGCGCCAGCTGGGTGGCGCCGCTCAGGCACAAGCAAACCGACGCGAAGCTAAGAAGGGCTCTCATGGTGACCTGCCTCAGTGAAAGTGCCGCGATTGTGCCGTGAACGGGGTCTGCGGGCGAACACAAGAAAGCCCGCCGCGGCGGGCTTGTTCGCGTCAGTGCGGCGGCGCGGCTAGACGCTGACTGCCTTGGCGGCCTCGGCGTACTCCTCGATCTGGTCGAAGTTCATGTAGCGGTACACGCTGCCGGGGTCCTTGTCGATGATGCCCATCTCGGCGCGGTACTCGGCCACGCTCGGGATCTTGCCCAGCTTGGAAGCGATCGCCGCCAGCTCGGCCGAGGCCAGGTAGACGTTGGTGTTCTTGCCCAGCCGGTTCGGGAAGTTGCGCGTGCTGGTCGAGATCACGGTCGCGCCTTCGCGCACCTGCGCCTGGTTGCCCATGCACAGGCTGCAGCCGGGCATCTCGG
>CALBTN010000423.1 GCA_937967345.1 uncultured Rubrivivax sp.
CGACGTCACCGGCGAAGACCTGGTGCAGCGCGACGACGACAAGGAAGAAACCGTGCGCAAGCGGCTGCAGGTGTACCAGTCGCAGACGCGCCCGCTGGTCGACTACTACTCGGCCTGGGCCGCCACCGGCGACACGCAGGCACCGCGCTACCGCCAGATCGACGGCAGCGGCACGGTCGAGCAGATCACCTCGCGCGCGTTCGACGCGCTGAGCTGAAGCCGGCACGCTGACCCGCTGGCGCCGCGGCGCCAGCCGCCGTTGTCAGAAGGTATAGACCGCGCGCAGCAAGAAGGCGCGCCCGATCGGGTTGGCGAAGCGGTAGTCATAGCCCGACGGCGGGCCCACATCCTGGTTCGAGAACGGCGGATCCTGGTCGAACAGGTTGGTCACGCCAGCCGTCAGCAGCGTGTTCTTCAGCCCGTTCCAGCTCAGCGCCAGATCCCAGGTGTTGGTCGCATCCACGGTGTTGGCGTAAAGCGGTGGCACCGCGTTCTGGTCAAGGTAGCCGCGGGCATAGCGGTTGACCAGGTTGAGCAGCCAGTCGCCCTGTTGCCAGCCCAGGTTCAGCACCTGGCGGTAGCGCGACACCGGGCGGCCGTTGAAGAACAGGCCGAGGTTGTTGTAGAAGACGCCGCCCGGCTCGAGCTGGTACTCGAAGTTCAGCACGTAGGTCGCCTGCCAGCCGGCGAAGAAGCGGCCGAACCCGCCGGCCTGGCCGCGCCACGACGCCGCCATGTCGATGCCGCTGGTGTCGTAGGTGCCGAGGTTGGACTTGGTGTTGTCGACGTAGGCGATGGCATCGCCCGAGCCCATGCCGCACTTGCTGTAGATGCCCTGCTGGCTGGCCGGCACCTGGCTGCAGCGCACGATGCGGTTCGCGTACTTCACCGGGTCGGCGAAGATCGCGTCCTCGCCGACGTTGCCGATGCTGTCGTCGATCGCGTAGTTCCAGTAGTCCACGCTCAGCAGCCACGACGCGCCGGGTTGCAGCACCAGCCCCAGGCTCCAGGCGGTCGACGATTCCGGCTGCAACTGGCGGTTGCCGCCCAGCGTTTGCTGGAAGTAGGTATCGCAGTCGCGGCTGGCGATGCCGCCGGCCGCGCTGTCGACCACGCCGCCCGGGCACAGCAGTGGATCGCTCAGGCTGATCGAGTAGGTGTAGGTGGTCTGGCCCGGTGCGTTGACGTCGTACAACGAAGGGGCGCGAAAGCCGGTGTTGTACGAGCCGCGAAACAGCAGTTCTGGCGCCGGGGTCCAGCGCAGCGAGGCCTTGGGGTTGACGGTGCTGCCGAAGTCCGAATAGTCGTCGTAGCGCAGCGCCAGGTTCAGCTCGAGATCCTTCAGCACCGGTGCGTTGAGCTCGGCGAACAGCCCGGTCCAGCTGCGCGAGCCCGACGAGTCGATCGCGCCTTCCAGCCCCGAGCCGCTGGCTTGGGCGATGCGCGCGGTGTCGTTGCTGATGCCCACCGAGTCCTTGTAGTACTCGGCACCCAGCGCCATGGTCAGCGGCCCGGCCGGCAGGCGCACGATCTGGCTGCTGGCGTCGGCCTTGAAGCCGCGCAACGTGCCTTCGGAGCGCTGCAACACGCCTGTGATCTGCTGCGCGCCGATGTACGCCGCCCCTGCCGCGGTCTGCGCACCGAAGGGGTTGAGCCACGGCGCGATCTGGCCGCCCGGTAGCGCCGCGCCGGTCACGCCCGCGTTCATCCCCGCGCTGTTGACGTAGCCGTTGTCGAAGCTGTTGCGCACCTCCGAGGTCGACTGCAGCAGCGCCACCGAGTAGTCCCAGCCGTCATGGCTGCCGACCCAGTCGAGCACCCAGCGGTCGGCGCTGCTGTCCACCGTCGATTCGCGCGGGCCCGCCGCCGTGGTGCGCCAGTCCACGTAGTCCAGCGGCGCACCCGGGTTGAAGTTCGGGCTGGTGTTGGCTGGCGTTCCCGGCACACCCGCCAAGCCGGCGCCGCCGGGGTAGAACGGGTTGGCACTGGGCATGCCCTGCACGAACACGGTGGTCGGCGCGCTGCGCGTGCTCAGCTCGTTCTGGCCGCGCAGGTACTCCAGCGACAGCGTGTTGTCGTTGCCCAGCGCAACGCTGCCCTTGGCCAGCGCGCTGAGCTGGTTCTGCTTGGGCACCAGATCGGCATAGGCGCTGTAGTCGAAGCCGCAACTCGGGTCGCTGCCGGCCACCGGCAGCGACGACGGCGGCTGGCAGCCCGGCAGCGACGGGTTGAAGGTGTAGTCGCCCTGGTAGTAGTTGGCCGGAAAGGTGACCGACGACAGCAACTCCAGGCCGCGACCCGGCAGGTAGCCGGTGCTGGCGTAGGAGCGTGCCGACGCGGGCAAAGGCTTCTGCCAGCGATAGCCGACGCTGCCGAACAGGTTCCAGCCCTGCTCGGCCAGCGAGCCGACGCCGCCGGTGGCGCCCAGGTCGTAGCCCTCGCCACCGCCCGAGGCAAACGGCTGCGACAGCGAGCCGTTCAGCGTCAGCCCCTGGAACTCGCGCCGGGTGATGAAGTTGACCACGCCGGCCACCGCGTCGGCGCCGTAGATCGCCGACGCACCATCGTTCAGCACCTCGATGCGCTCGACCGCGCCGTAGGCGATGGTGTTGAGGTCGACCGCGCTGGCCTCGCCGCTGTCGTAGGAGTTGGCGATCATGCGCTTGCCGTTGACCAGCACCAGCGTGCGACCGGCGCCCAGGCCGCGCAGATCGGCGTTGGCCGCGCCGCCGTTCATGCTCGACACCGCGCGCGCGCTGTTGATGCCCGACTGGTTCGAGGTGATGAACGACAACGCCTGCTCGGCATTGGTCACGCCGGCCTTGGCAAGGTCTTCGGTGCGCAGCACGGTCACCGGCAGCGCCGCTTCGGTCGCGATCTGGCGGATCGACGAGCCGGTGACCTCGACGCGTTGGGCGTGGGCGGCAGCGGCGCACGCCGCGGCGATCGCGCCACCGGCAACAGCCCGCATGGAAGTCCTGGCGAGTTCGTTGGGCATGGTCTTGGGCATCGGTACGGGTCGACTCCTGTCAACGGCGGCGCGAGGGCCACGGCGCGTGCATTCTCGGGCAGTCTCGGGCCGTGGCCGCGCGCAGGCCGGCGGCGCGGCATCGTTCAAGGCCAGCTTGTTCACGTGGCCGCCCGCCTCGAGCCGATCCGCGGCACCGCCGCCAGCAGCTCGCGCGTGTAGGCCTGTTGCGGCCGGCCCAGCACGCCGGCGCAGGGCCCGTGCTCGACGATGGCACCGGCACGCATCACCGCCACCTCGTCGGCGATGTACTCGACGACGCCGATGTTGTGGGTGATGAACAGGTAGCTCAAGCCCAGCTCGCGTTGCAGCTCGCGCAGCAGGTTCAGGATCTGCGCCTGCACCGACACGTCCAGCGCCGAGGTCGGCTCGTCGCAGATCAGCAGCCTGGGCTGCACCGCCAGCGCACGCGCGATGGCGATGCGCTGGCGCTGGCCGCCGGAGAACTCGTGCGGGTAACGCGCCAGCGCATCGGGCTGCAGGCCGACACGCTCGGCCAGGTCCTCGATGCGCGCGCGCCGCGCCGGCGCGGCCATTTCGGGGCGCAGCGCCTGCAGCCCCTCTTGCAGCAACTCGTGCACGCGCAGGCGCGGGTTCAGCGAGGCGAATGGATCCTGGAACACGATCTGCACCTCGCGCCGCGCCGCGCGCAGCGCGTCGCCCTGCAACCCGAACAGGTCGCGCCCGTCCAGCAGCGCCTGGCCTTCGATGCGCGCCTGGCCGCGCAGCAACTGCACGATGGCCTTGCCGAGGGTGGTCTTGCCGCAGCCCGATTCACCGACCAGCGCCAGCGTGCGTGCGCGCCCGATCTCCAAGCTCACGTCGCGCACCGCCTGGAAGCGGCCGCGCACGCGCTGCAGCGCACCGCCGCGCAGCTCGAAGCTCACGCTCAGATGGCGCAGCTGCAGCAGCGGCACCGCGGGTGCCTCGGGCAGCATTGGCGCCGGGGCGCCGTTGTCGGGTGCGGGCGCACTACGCGGCACGGCACCGGGCGCATGCAGCAGGCAACGCACCTGGCGCTGGTCATCGGCATCGAACAGTTCCGGCGCCTGCGTCGAGCAGGCCGGCATGGCCAGCGCGCAGCGCGGCGCGAAGCGGCAACCCTCGAAGACCATCGACAACGGCGGCACGCTGCCGGCAATCGCCTGCAGCGGCTGCGCGCGGCGCTGCGCATCGGGCAGCGCGCGCAGCAGCGCCTGCGCATAAGGGTGCAGCGGGCGCGCGAAGAATTGCGCCGCCGGCGCCACCTCGACGATCTGCCCGGCGTACATCAGCGCCACGCGCTGCGCCATGCCGGCGACCAGCCCCAGGTCGTGCGTGATCAAGAGCATGCCCATGCGCTGCTCGCGCTGCAGCGTGCGCAGCAGCTGCAGGATCTGCGCCTGCGTGCTCACGTCCAGCGCCGTGGTCGGCTCGTCGGCGACCAGGAAGTCCGGCTCGGCGGCCAAGGTCATCGCGATCATCACGCGCTGCTTCTGCCCGCCCGACAGGCGCAGCGGGTAGTCGTCGATGCGCCGCTCGGCCTGCGCGATGCCCACGCGCCCCAGCCATTCGATCGCCTTGGCACGCGCCGCGCCGCCGCGCAGCGCGGTGTGGGTCTCGATCGCCTCGACGATCTGCGCGCCGATGCGCATCACCGGGTTCAGGCTGGTGGCCGGCTCCTGGAAGATCATGCCGATGCGCGCGCCGCGCACCCGGCGCATCGCCAGCTCGGGCAGCTCGAGCAGGTCGCGGCGGTCGAGCCACACACTGCCCTCGGTGATGTCGCCGTTGTCCGGCAGCAGCCGCAGCAGCGCCAGGGCGGTCATGCTCTTGCCGCAGCCGCTCTCGCCGACCAGCGCGAAGGTCTCGCCGCGCTCGATGCTCAGGGCGATGCCGTCCAGCGCACGCACCACGCCGGCGTCGGCGTCGAGTTCGACGCGCAGTTGCCGGGCCTGCAGCGCGCTGGCGCTCACCGCCGGGCCCGGCGTTGCCGCGCGGCGCGCGGGTCGAAGGCGTCGCGCACGCCGTCGGCGAACAGGTTGGCGGCCAGCACCAGCGTCACCATGAAGGCGAAGGCCGCGGCGAAGCTCCACCACACCACCGGGTCGCGGCTCATCTCGTTGCGCGCCAGGTTGATCATGCCGCCGAAGCTGTGCATCGAAGGGTCCACACCCACGCCGACGTAGGACAGCACCGCTTCGTACAGGATCAGCGCGCTGAAGTCGAGCACGGTGACGATCAGCATCAGGTGCGCGACGTTGGGAAAGACGTGGCGGCGCATGATGCGCAGCGGCCGCACGCCGAAGGCCTGCGCCGCCTGCACGTATTCCAGCTCGCGCAGCTTCAGCGTCTCGGCGCGCAGCAGCCGGCACAGCCCCGCCCAGCCGGTCAGCCCCAGCACCGCGCACAGCAAGAACAGCTTGATGTCCGCGCGCTCGGCGCCGGTCTCGAAGGCTTCGGGGTGCTGGTCGATGAAGACCTGCACCATCAGCACGCAGGCCGCGATCAGCAGCACGTTGGGCACCGACGACAGCACCGTGTACAGGTACTGGATCCCCTCGTCGACCCAGCCGCGCAGGTAGCCGGCGACGATGCCCAGCCCCACCGCCAGCGGCAACGTCGCCACCGTCGCCAGCGTGCCGATGACGAAGGCGGTGCGGATGCTCTTCAGCGCCTGGTACAGCACGTCGTTGCCGGTGAGGTCGGTGCCGAACACGTGGTAGTGGCCGGCCCACAGCGCCATCGGCCCGGCCACCAGGCCCAGCGCCAGCAGTGTCCAGCAGGCCGCGCGCCAGCGGATCGGCCGGTCTGCATGCCATGCGGCGGCGATGCCCTGCCCGCGCGAGCGCGCCACCAGCGCCAGCAGCCCGAGCGACGCCGCACACGCCAGCGCCGCGCCCAGCAGCAGCCCCAGTGCACCGCGCCATGCCAGGTCGCTCAGCCACTGGCGCGGCGGATCGTTCAGCTGGGCGCCGCCGAAGCGCAGCCGCGGCGCGACGCGCTGCAGCTGGCCGCCCACCTGCACCGATTCCTTGGTGAAGCCCACGTACGACAAAGGCCGCGAATAGGTGGCCTCGCGCGAATTCACCAGTCGCACCAGCAGCGCATCGAGCAGCGAATGGGTGCGCGGGTCGTAAGCCGCAGTTTCCGCGCCAGAAGTCGCGGGCAGGCGCGGCCGGTAGTGCACGCTGTCGAGCAAGGTGATCGCCAGGCACAGCAACAGCACCACGCCGGCGGCCAGCGCCGCCGGGTCGGCGAAGACACGAGTCCAGTTGGCGCGCAGTCCCGGCCGCCGCAGCACCAGCACCACGTACGCCAGCAAGGCCAACGCCATCGCCCACATCGCGGCGTCGGTCCAGAGCAGCACGAGCTTGGGCATGTCAGGCCCTCAGGCCAGGCGCACGCGCGGGTCGGCCCAGGTGTAGGCCACGTCGATCAGCAGGTAGGACACGATGTACAGCAGCGAACCCAGGAAGACCATCGTGCGCACCACCGCGAAGTCCTGCTTGCCGATGGCCTCGATCACGTAGGCGCCCAAGCCCGGCAGGCCGAAGAAACTCTCGAACACCAGGCTGCCGAGGAACACATACGGCAGGTAGGCACCGGCGCTGGTGATGATCGGGATCAGCGCGTTGCGCAGCACGTGCCGGACCAAGACCACCGTCTCCGACAGGCCCTTGGCGCGCGCGGTGCGCACGTAGTCCTTGCCCATCTCCTCGAGCAGCATCGCGCGGTACAGCCG
>CALBTN010000424.1 GCA_937967345.1 uncultured Rubrivivax sp.
CTGAGCCGGCGCCGGCGAGCGCCGCACGATAACGATGGAGACAAGATGAGCGCAGACTTGCATCCCACCGACGCTGTCGGCCGCACGCTGGAGTGGCTGTGCGATGTCAGCGCCGCCCTCGGCGGCGTCATCCTGGTGGCGATGGCGTCGATGACGGTGGTCAGCGTCGTCGGGCGTGCCTTCTTCGACCACCCGATCCTCGGCGACGTCGAGCTGGTGCAACTGGGCTGCGCGGTGGTCGTGGCCGCCTTCTTGCCCTACGCGCAGTTCAAGCGCGCCAACATCATCGTCGACTTCTTCACCACCGGCGCCAGCGCGCACACGCAGCGCCGGCTCGATGCCTTGGGCACGCTGCTGTACACGCTGGTGATGGCGCTGCTGGCCTGGCGCGTGGCGGTAGGCGGCATCGACATCCATGCCGCCGGCGAGCGCTCGATGCTGATGGACCTGCCGCTGTGGGTCACCTATGCGCTGATGGTGCCGGGTTTCGTGCTGTGCACGGTGATCGGCGCGTACCAGACCGTGCAGCAGCTGCGCACGCCCACCGGGGCGCTGGCATGACCGCGCTGCGCTGCTGCGGCGCCGACATGCGCCCGTGCGGTGCCGTGCGCGGTGCCGTGCGATCGGCCGCGGTGGGCCGCGAGGCCGCACCATGAGCACGATGTCGATCGGCCTGTCGATGTTCGGCGCGATGCTGGTGCTGATGGCGATCCGCGTGCCGATCGCGATCGCCATGTTCGTGCCCGGCGCGCTGGGCTACATCGCGCTGGCCGGCTGGTCGCCGCTGCTCGCGCACCTGAAGAACGCGGTGTACGGGCGCGTGTCGGTGTACGACCTGTCGGTGATCCCGCTGTTCATGCTGATGGGTGCGTTTGCCGTGCACGGCGGGCTGTCCAAGGCGATGTTCGATTTCGCCAACGCAATCCTCGGACGCTTCAAGGGCGGCATGGCGATGGCCGGGGTGCTGGCCTGCGCTGCCTTCGGCTCGATCTCGGGCTCGACCGTGGCCACCACCGCCACCGTGGCGCAGGTGGCGTACCCGGAGATGCGACGCATCAACTATTCGGGCCGGCTCGCCACCGCGGCGCTGGCCACCGGCGGCACGATGGGCGTGCTGCTGCCGCCGTCGGTGACGCTGATGGTCTACGCCATCCTGACCGAGCAGAACATCACCAAGATGTTCCTCGCGGCCTACCTGCCGGCGATGCTGGCGGCGGTTGGCTACCTGATCGCGATCGCCGTCGTGGTGCGGCTGCACCCGGCCACCGCGCCGGCGGCGCAGGCGGTGCCCAACAGCGAGCTGCTGGCGACGGCATTGCGCGTGTGGCCGATCGCGCTGATCTTCGTCGTCGTCTTCGGCGGCATCTACGGCGGGCTGTTCACTGCCACCGAGGGCGCGGCCATCGGCAACGTGCTGACCTTCGCCATCACGCTGGCGCGCGGCGAGATGACGCGCCAAAAGCTGATCCACTCGATGCGCACCACCGCGCAGACCAGCGGCATGATCTTCCTGATCTTCATCGGCGCCGACATGATCAACGCCTCGCTGGCGCTGTCGCAGCTGCCGACGCAGCTGGCCGAGATCGTGGCCACGCTGCAGATCAACCCGATGGTGGTGATGGCCGGCATCATGATCTTCTACGTCATCCTCGGTTGCGTGATGGACGAGATGTCGATGATCCTGCTGACCGTGCCCACGCTGTTCCCGGTGATCATCGGCATGGACTTCTTCGGCCTGGACGCCAGCGACAAGGCGCTGTGGTTCGGCATCCTGATCCTGACCGTGTGCGCGATCGGCATGATCTTTCCGCCGGTGGGGCTGAACGTGTACATCATGAACGGGCTGGCCAAGGACGTGCCGATGGTCGAGACCTACAAGGGCGTGGTGCCGTTCTTGCTGACCGACTTCATCCGCCTGGGTCTGCTGATTGCCTTCCCCGGCATCGCGCTGTGGCTGGTGCGCATGCTGACCTGAACCGACCCGAGCGCGGCGCACTCGCCCGCGGCACCTGATTCACTTCCCGCTGCCATCCCAGACCGAAGGAGACATCCCCATGAAGACCCGCCTGCGACTGCTTGCTGCCACGCTGGCCGCTGCCGCCTCGACCCAGGTCGCGGCGCAGGACGTGACGCTGAAGGTGCACTACTTCCTGCCGGCGACGTCGTTCGCCAACACGATGTTCATCACCCCGTGGTGCGAGCGCATCGCCAAGGAGTCGAACAACCGCATGAAGTGCCAGCTCTACCCGTCGATGCAGATGGGCGGCACGCCGCCGCAGCTGTACGACCAGGCGCGCGACGGCGTGGCCGACGTGGTGTGGACGCTGCCCGGCTACACCGCAGGGCGCTTTCCGGCGGTCGAGGTGTTCGAGCTGCCGTTCATGATGCACGACCCCGAAGGCACCAGCAAAGCGGTGTGGGATTACGTGCAGCAGTACGCCAGCGACGAGTTCAAGGACGTCAAGCCGCTGGCCTTCCACGTGCACGGCCCCGGCGTGTTCCACATGGTCAAGAAGCCGATCAAGACGCAGGCCGACTTCAAGGGGCTGAAGCTGCGCGCGCCCACGCGCCAGACCAACAAGTTCATCGCGCTGCTGGGCGCCACGCCGGTGAGCATGCCGGTGCCGCAGGTGGGCGACGCGCTGTCCAAGGGGGTGATCGACGGCGCGGTGGTGCCCTACGAGGTGGTGCCGGCGGTGAAGATCCACGAGCTGGTGAAGTTCCACTCCGAGACCGACCCGGCCGAGGCCGCGTTCTACACCTCGGTGTTCATCTTCGCGATGAACAAGGCCAAGTACGACTCGCTGCCCGCCGACCTGAAGAAGGTGATCGACAACAACAGCGGCCAGTCGCTGTCGGGCATGGCCGGCAAGGCCTTTGGCGACGCCGACGCCGAGGGCAAGAAGCTGGTGGCGGCCAACACCATCAACGTGATCCCGAAGTCCGAGCTGCAGAAGTGGAAGCCGCTGGGCCAGAAGCTGGCCGACGCCTGGGTCTCCGACATGAACGGCAGGGGCAAGAACGGCAAGCAGATGCTCGAAGGCGCAAGGACGCTGATCGCCAAGCAACCGGCGGCCAAGTAGCCGGCCGCGGCGAGCTGAGGAGGGCGCGACATGATCATCGACTGCCACGGCCACTACACGACGGCACCGAAGGCGCTGGAGCAATGGCGCAACCGGCAGATCGCCGGCATCAAGGATCCGGCTTCGATGCCGAAAGCCGGCGAGCTGAAGATCAGCGACGACGAGCTGCGCGAGTCGATCGAGCTCAACCAGCTCAAGCTGATGCGCGAACGCGGCTCGGACCTGACGATCTTCAGCCCGCGCGCCAGCTTCATGGCGCACCACATCGGCGACTTCCAGGTCTCGAGCACCTGGGCGGCGATCT
>CALBTN010000425.1 GCA_937967345.1 uncultured Rubrivivax sp.
TCAGGCCTTGTCTTCGCCGATCAGCAGCAGCGTGTCGGACAGGTACATGTGGCGCGGCACCTCGAGGTTGTCGGGCGCCGGCTTGTTCTTGAACACGCGGCCGGCCATGTCGAAGGTCGAGCCGTGGCACGGACACAAGAAGCCGCCCGCCCAATCGTCGGGCAGCGACGGCTGCGCGCCCGGCGTGAAGCGGTCCACCGGCGAGCAGCCCAGGTGCGAGCAGATGCCCACGCACACCAGAACTTCCGGCTTGATCGAACGCGGCACGTTGCGCGCGTACTCGGGCGTGAGCTCGTCCGGGTTGCGCTTGGAAAACGGGTCGGCCAACTGGCTGTCGAGCTTGTCGAGCCCGGCCACCTGCTCCTCGGTGCGGCGCACGATCCACACCGGCTTGCCGCGCCATTCGACCGTCATCTTCTCGCCGGGGCGCAACGCGCTGATGTCGGCCTGCACCGGGGCGCCGGCCGCCTTGGCCCGCTCCGATGGCGCGAAACTGGCGACGAAGGGCACTGCCACCGCAGCCCCGCCGACCGCGCCGGCGCCGCAGGCTATAGCGATCCAGGTACGCCGATCTGAATCGACTTTGGCCTCACTCATGCTTTCCTCTGCTTGAAGTCGATGTCGGGTCGACCGGGGATTCTAGCCGAGCGTCCTGCGGCCTTTGTCACACCTCGGGTCGGTTAGCCTGCGCGCCCGGCGCGGGCCACGGTGGCCCGCGCACAGCGAGGAGCAGTCAAGCATGGGATTCGCGACCGAGTTCAAGGAATTCGCGCTCAAGGGCAACGTCATGGACCTGGCCGTCGGCGTCATCATCGGTGGCGCGTTCGGCAAGATCGTCGATTCGGTGGTCAGCGATCTGATCATGCCGCTGGTCGGCAGGGTGCTCGGGGGCCTGGACTTCAACAACTACTACGTGCCGCTGGCCGGGCAGACCGCCACCAACCTGGCCGACGCGAAGAAGGCCGGCGCGGTCTTCGCCTACGGCAGCTTCATCACCGTGGCGCTGAACTTCATCATCCTGGCCTTCATCATCTTCGTCATGGTGCGGCAGATCAACAGGCTGCGCGCTTCGACACCGCCAGCGCCGCAGCCCGAGCCCGCCACGCCCGAAGACGTGCTGCTGCTGCGCGAGATTCGTGATGCATTGAAGAAATAGCGCCGCAGGGGCGCGCGGCGGGACTTCACGCGGCGCGTTCGAGGCCGATGCTGTTCGGGTAGCGAACCGCGCCATGAATTCGACGCCCGCCCTTGCACTGCCCAGCGCCATCGATGCTGCCGTGCGCCGCGTGAAGCAGGCCGCACGCGCCGCGGCCGAGCGCACCGTGGACAGCCTGGGCGTGTCGGCGCTGGCGTCGGCCAACGTGTTCCAGCGCGACGCGCTGCTGGGCGCGCAGTTCGAGCTCAGCCGCAAGCTCGGCGCCTTTTGCAACGGCTTCGACGAGACGCTGGACCGCCGCATCGAAAGCGAACTGCTGCCCCGCGCCAGCACGCCCGGCGCGCTCGAGGCTGCCGGCTGGGACGCGCTGAGTCTGGTCGACAACCACGAGATGGAGCTGCAGGTCAGTGCCGAGCGCTTCGCACTGCGAATCGCGCACGACTGCGAGGCCGAGCAGCGCGAGCTCGAAGGTTTCGTCGGCTCGGTGCTGCACGGTTTCACCGAAGCACCGCGCAACCCGCTGCGCCCCGAGCTGATCGGCCACGCGATGGTGCGCAGCATCGAGCGCCTGACCGACCGCCCCGAGCAGCGCAAGGCGCTGGTGTCGGAGTTCTGCCGCTCGCTGGCGGCCGCATTGCCGCAGACCTACGCCGCGATCGCCGCCGAGATGCGCGCGGCGGGGGTCAAGCCGGCATTGCCCAGCTTTCGCAACTCCGAACGCGGCGGCGGCTTTGCCCGCACCGGATCGGGCGGCGACACCTCGAGCCGGCCGGTCGGGCTGGACGATTCGCGCGTGATGGCCCACGGCGGCGGCCACGGCCACGACCCGGTCCACGGCCGGGCTGCCGCGGGCGGGCGCGGGCCCGGCGGCGCGGGCGTCGGGCGTGGACCGGCAGCCGGCACGCCGATCGGCCAGGTCGATGCCGGGCTGATGGCACTGATCCGCCGGCTGGCCTTCAGCGACCACGGCGGCAGCGGCGACGACGCCGGTGGCGGCTTCGATTCCGCATTTCATGCATCCGCTGCCGGCGGCTTCGGCGATGGCGCGGCACGCGCGGTGCCGGTGGCACCGAACCTGATCCGCACCCACCGCGAAGCGCTGCGCCAGGCCAGCAGCGGCTCGCTCGATCACATGGTGATCGACGTCATCGGCAGCCTGTTCGACCAGATCCTGTCCGACCCGAAGGTGCCGCCGCAGCTGGCGCGGCAGATCGCGCGGCTGCAGCTGCCGGTGCTGCGCGCCGCGCTCGGCGACACCAGCTTCTTCTCGTCGCGCAAGCATCCGGTGCGCCGCTTCGTCAACCGCATCGCCTCGCTGGGCAGCGCTTTCGAAGACTTCGACTCCGAATCCGGCCAGCGCTTCTTGAAGCTGGTGCGCGAGCTGGTGCAGCAGGTCGTCGAGGGCGACTTCGACCAGATCGAGCTGTACGACAGCAAGCTGGCCGCGCTCGAAGCCTTCATCGTCGAGCAGTCGCGGCGCGAGGTGCAGGACAGCTCCGGCGCGGCCACGCTGCTGGCCGACAAGGAGACACGCCTGCGCTTGCAGCAGCGCTACACGCAGCAACTGCAAGCGCTGCTCGAGCCGCTGCCGGCACCTGAGTTCGTGCGCGACTTCATCTGCCAGGTGTGGAGCCAGGCGCTGATGCGCGCGGCGCAGCTCGACGGCGACGACAGCGCCCGCGTGAAGCGGCTGCGCCACGCCGCGCGCGAGCTGATCATGAGCGTGCAGCCCAAGGGCTCGCCCGAGCAGCGCAAGACCTTCCTGATGCAGCTGCCCACGCTGATGAAGGAGCTCAACGAGGGCATGGACCTGATCGGCTGGCCTGAAGGCGCGAAGAAGACCTTCTTCGCCGCGCTGCTGCCCGCGCACGCCGAATCGCTGAAGGGCCAAGCGCTGCGCACGCTGGATTACAACCTGCTGGCGCGCCAGGCCGACAGCGCGCTCGGCGAGGCGATGCCCAGCGCCTGCGAACTGCCGCCGCCGTCGGCACTGGCACCCACGTTGCGCGACGCCGCCGCCGGTGCGCGCTTTTCCGCTGAAGAAGCCGAGCGCATCGGCCTGGTCGACGAGGCGGCAGTCGACTGGGACGGCCAGGTCGACATCGACCTCAGCGCCGAGCCGGCGCTGGCCGACGGCGAGCTCGACATCGCCGGGCTGCCGAAGGTGGATAGCCCGGCCGAGCCGGCCAGCGGCAAGTCGCTGGCCGACCACGTGCAGATCGGCTTTGCCTACCAGATGCACCTGGATGGCGCCTGGCGCAAGGTGCGCTTGAACCACGTCAGCCCCGGACGCAGCTTCTTCGTCTTCACCCACGGCGGGCGCCACAAGCAAACGGTGTCGATGACCTACCGCATGCTCGCTCGCCTGTGCGAAACCGGCCGGCTGCGCGCGTTCGAGAACGCCTACCTGATCGAGCGCGCCACCGCGCGTGCGCGCCGGCAGCTGGCGGCGCTGGGCGGCAACGCCACCGCCTGAAGTTCAGCGGCGCGCCAGCTGCCGCGCCATGCGGATCGCCGCTTCCAGGCTGGACGCGTCGGCGCGGCCGCTGCCGGCGATGTCGAATGCCGTGCCGTGGTCGGGGCTGGTGCGCACGAAGGGCAGGCCCAACGTGACGTTGACGCCGTGCTCGACGCCCAGGTACTTGACCGGAATCAGGCCGTGGTCGTGCGTCATCGCCACCACCAGGTCGAACTCGCCGGCATGGCCCTTGGCGTTGCGCGCGCGCATGAACACGGTGTCGGGCGCATAGGGTCCGCTGGCGTCGATGCCCAGGCGCCGCGCCTCGGCCACCGCCGGGGCGATGAAGCGCTGCTCCTCGTCGCCGAACAGGCCGCCCTCTCCGGCATGCGGGTTCAGCCCGGCCACCGCGATGCGCGGCTCGGGCTGGCCCCAGCTTGCGGCGGCGTCGTGCGCGATGCGAATCGTCTGCAGCACGGAGTCGAAGCTCACCAGCTCGACCGCGCGGCGCAGCGCGACGTGGATGCTGACCAGCACCACGCGCAGTTCGTCGTTGGCCAGCATCATGCGCACCGGCGGCGGCTCGCCCAGCGCGGGCGCGGCCAAGGCCTGCAGCATCTCGGTGTGGCCGGGGTAGCCGATGCCGGCCGCCGCCAACGCCTCCTTGTGCAGCGGCGCCGTGACCATCGCCGCGGCCTGGCCGCCGCGCAGCCACTGCACCGCGGTGTCGATGCAGCGCGCGGCCGCCGCGCCGCAACGCGCATCGATGCGGCCCCACGGCAGCTGGTGCAGGCCGGCAGGCAGCTGCGGCGGACGCAGCACGCCGAGCGCGCCGGGCGGCACGCTGGCCAGGTCGGCCGGCGTGTCGATCTGCGCCAGCGGCAGCGTCAGGCCCAGCGCCGCTGCGGCACGCAGCAGCACCTGCGGATCGGCCACCGCCAGGCAATCGGCGGCGGCACCGCCGGCCACCGCCTTCAAGATGATCTCGGGGCCGATACCGCAGGCATCGCCCATCGTCAGCAGCACGGGTGTGGTCGCCATCCGCCATTGTGAGCGAGCACCGCTGCGGCGCGGCGCACGGACAAGGCCGGATCGATAATCCAAGGTACCGTCGGCCGAGCCACTTGGCCGGCTCGACCGATCGATCCAATGCTGCGCAAGCTGTGGTTGCTGTTCGCCCAGACCGTGACCGTCGGCCTGGGGCTGTGGTTCGTCGTCGCGGCGTTGCGGCCCGACGCAATCGCACCGGCGCCGCCGCAGATCGGCCGGCCCGAGCCGGTGCCGATCGCCGCACCCGCTCCTGCGCCGCCAAGCGCACCCGGACTCACGCCCAGCGGACCGGCCAGCTACAGCCAGGCGGCACGCCGGGCGGCACCGGCCGTGGTCAGCATCGTCGCGACCAAGCCGTCGCGCGGCGCGGACGCCGACCCCTGGCTGCGCCAGTTCTTCGGCCGCGGCTCGGGTGCGCGCCCGCAGGTCGAGGGGCTGGGCTCTGGCGTGATCGTCTCGGCCGACGGCCTGCTGCTGACCAACAACCACGTGGTCGAGGGCGCCAGCGAGATCGAGGTCCAGCTCGCCGATGGGCGTCAAGCGCGCGCCCAGCTCGTCGGCACCGACCCCGAGACCGACCTCGCGCTGTTGCGCATCGCGCTGCAGCCGCTGCCGGTGATCGCGCTGGGCGACACGCGCGCGCTGCAGGTCGGCGACGTCGTGCTGGCCATCGGCAACCCGTTCAACGTCGGCCAGACGGTGACCTCGGGCATCGTCAGTGCGCTCGGGCGCAACCGGCTGGGGCTGTCGACCTTCGAGAACTTCATCCAGACCGACGCGGCGATCAACCCGGGCAACTCCGGCGGCGCGCTGGTCGACGCCGACGGCCGCCTGGTCGGCATCAACACCGCCATCTACAGCCGCAGCGGCGGCAGCCTGGGCATCGGCTTCGCGATCCCGGTGGACGCGGCGCGCACGGTGATGGACGCGCTGCTGCGCGACGGCCAGGTCACGCGCGGCTGGATCGGCGTCGAGCCGCGCGACCTGACGCCCGAGCTCGCGGCCAGCCTGGGGCTGCCGAGCGCCCAAGGCGTGCTGATCACCGGCGTGCTGCGCGACGGCCCGGCCAGCCGCGCCGGGCTGCGCCCGGGCGATGTCGTCGTCGCCATCGATGGCGTCGAGGTGCGCGACACCGCGCAGCTGCTGGCGGCGGTGTCGGCGCTCGAGCCGCGCGCAGTGGCCGAGATCACGACGCGGCGCGGCAACCAGCCGCGGGTGCTGAAGCTGACCGTCGCGCAGCGCCCGGCGCCGCTGCGCCGCGGCGTCGAGTAGCGCACCGCCAGCACGCGCCGCGGCTCGGGCGCGGCCTACGCCGCGCTGTCGACCCCGGGCGCGGCCTACGCCGCGCTGTC
>CALBTN010000426.1 GCA_937967345.1 uncultured Rubrivivax sp.
CGACGATGCGCGCCTCGATCAGCACCTGGCGCACCGGGATGTCGATCTTGGCGATCATCGCCTGGATCTCTTCCAGCTTGGACGGGATGTCGGTGACGAACAGCTGGTTGGTGCGCTGCTCGAAGATCACGCTGCCGCGCGGCGACAGGATGCGCCCCGAGTTCTGCCCGGTGGAATCGCTCACCGCCTGGCCCACCATGGCCGAGCCGACCAGGCTCTTGGCGATGGTCTCGGCCTTGGTGTAGTTGAGCTGGAACGCCTGGGTGCGGGTGGGCTCGAGTTCGGCGATCTTGCGCCGCGACTCGAGCTCGACCTGCTCGCGGCTGGCGAGCTCTTCCTTCGGCGCGATCCACAGCACGTTGCCGTTCTTGCGCACGCCCAGCCCCTTGGCCTGCAGGATGATGTCCAGCGCCTGGTCCCACGGCACGTCCTTCAGCCGCAGCGTGACGGTGCCGGTGACGCTGTCGCTGGTGACGACGTTGAAGTTGGTGAAGTCGGCGATCACCTGCAGCAGCGAGCGCACCTCGATGTTCTGGAAGTTCAGGCTCAGCTTCTCGCCGGAAAAGCCCGGGCCTTGCGTCAGCTTGTGCGGGTCGACGCGCATCGGCCGCACTTCGAGCACGAACTGGTTGTCGGTCTGGTAGGCGCTGTGCTCCCACGCGCCCTTGGGCTCGACCACCATGCGCACGCGGTCGCCGCTTTGGGTGGTGGAGATCGACTGCACCGGGGTGCCGAAGTCGGCCACGTCCAAGCGCCGGCGCAGCTTTTCGGGCAGCGTCGAGCGCAGGAACTCGACCACCAGGCTCTGCCCTTGCTGGCGGATGTCCACGCCGACCTGCGTGCTCGGCAGGTCGACGATGACGCGGCCCGCGCCTTCGCTGCCGCGGCGGAAGTCGATGTCGCGCACCGCCAGCGGCTGGTCGTTTTGCGCCGGCGCGAAGTGCGTGGCCGCACCGCCGGCCTGGGCCACCTCGGCGGTGGGGTCGAGCAGCACGATCATCGACTTGCCCTGCAGCTGCACGCGGTAGCTGGCCGCCTGGCGCAGGTTCAGCACCAGCCGGGTGCGTTCACCCGACTGCGCGACGTTGGCCGAGCGCAGGTTGCCCTGGTTCAGCTCGACCGCGTTGCGCCCCATCGCGTTGCCCACGCCGGGCAGGTCGATCGCCACGCGCGGCGGCGCCTGGATCGCGAAGCCCGCGGGCACCGCGGCCAGCGGCTCGCTGAGCTCGACGCGCACGATGTCGGTGCCGGCTTGCTGCGACGCGGTGATCGACTGGATCGCGTTTTGCGCCATGGCCAGCAGCGGCGCGACCAGCGTCAGCGCCAACACGGCGGTCTTGGCGCGCCACTTTTGCATCATGCGGTTCTCCGAGGTCGTCATTTGGCCTTCTCCTGCAGCTGCAGGGTGCTGGTGCGTTCGATCCATTCGCCGGCGGCGTCCTGCACGATCTCGCGCAGGTCGATCTGGGTTTCGGTGATCTTGGTGATGCGGCCGTAGTTCTGGCCGATGTAGTCGCCAGGCTTGACCTGGTACAGCAGGTTGTCCACGCGCAGCAGCGCGAACGGCCGCGCCTGCTTGGCCACGCTGCCGACCATCGTCATGCTGTCCAGCGGGTAGGCCTCGAGCGGCTCCTTGCGCCGGCTGAGCTCGGCGCCGAGCATCGAGTTGGGTTGGCGCGCCTCGACCTTCAGCGCGACGCTGAGCTTTTGGTGGCTGAACGGGTCGACCGCCTGCGCCGAGGTGTAGGCCTCGGCCTCGAACTTCTTCGGCGCCGACAGCGGCGACACGTTGGGCTTGACCTCGCGCCGCTGGCGCTCCATCCAGTCCTGCAGTTCTTCTTGCTCGGCGCCGCAGCCGGCCAGCGTGGCCAGCAGCGCCAGCAGCATCGAGCCCGCAGCGCGGCGCGTCGGATTCGCTCGGCTCGTCATTTCTTGGCTCCGGCGGCCTTGGCCTTGTCGGCCGCGGCCTTCTGCTGCGCCGCGACCTCGGCGGCGTCGAGATAGCGGTAGGTGCGCGCGGTGGCTTCCATCGACAGCACTCCGCTGCTGTCGCGCGCCACCGGCGTGATCGCCAGATCGTGCAGCGTGACGATGCGCGACAGGTTGGCCACGTCGGCGGCGAAGGCACCCATGTCGTTGTAGCGGCCGCTGACGCGGATCGCGATCGGCAGCTCGGCGTAGTAGTCCTTGATGTCGACCTGGCCCGGGCGGAACAGCTCGAACTGCAACCCGCGGCCCAGGCCTGCCTGGTTGATATCGGACAGCAGCGCGTCCATCTCGGCCTTGCCGGGCAGCTGCTTCTCGAGCTGCGTCACGTACTCCTGCACCTGCAGTTTTTGCTTGCGCAGCTCGCCGAGGTTGACCGCCTGGCCGAGCTTGCTGGTGAAGTCCTGCTTCAGTGCCGGCTCGCGCTCGCGCTCGGCCAGCAGTTCGTCGACGGCGCCGGACAGCACGGCGAACCAGCACGCCACCACCACCGCCAGCGCGGTGGCCAGCCACACCGCCACCTTGGGCAGCAGCGGCCATTGGCCCGGCTCTTTGGTGTTCAGGCCACGAAACTGCGAGGCCGCGTTGCCCAGCACGGTGCTGACATCGGACGAAGCTTTGCTTGCCTTGGTGATCATGGCGCCCTCACGATGCCTTCTTCGCCGCGGCGTCGGCCGGAGCCGAGGCGGCATCGGCCGCACTGGCCGGGCGCTTGATGTTCAGCCGCATCGAGAACTCGTTGAGCCGGCGCCCGTCGCGCGTGGCCGCGGCGGCCGACGGCGAGTTGCCCGCGCCCGCGGTCTTGATCTCCACCAGTTCGGGTTTTTCCAGCCACGGCGAGTTGTAAAGCGTGTTGCGCAGGAATTCGGACACGCGCTCGTTGGTCTGCGCCAACCCGGTCACGAGCACGACCTGCCCGCTTTGCTTGATGCTGGTCAGGTACACGCCCTCGGGCGTTTGCTTGACCAGTTCGTCGAGCAGGTGCACCGGCACGTTGCGGTCGGTCTGCAGGCCCTCGACCGCCTTTTGCCGCGCCTTGAGCGCCTCGATCTCGGCGCGCAGGGTGGCGATGTCCTTGATCTGCACCTCGAGCCGTGCGATCTCGGCCTTGAGGAACTCGTTGCGCGCCTGCTGTGCCGCGGTCATCTGCTGCAGCACCGCATACCAGATGCCGGCCACCAGCAGGCCGAGCACCGCGCTCAGGCCCAGCGTGGCGAAGAACGCGCGCTTGCGCTGCCGCCGCTCTTCTTCGCGATGCGGCAGGAGGTTGATCAGGATCACTGCACGAATCTCCGCATCGCCAGCCCGCAGGCCGTCAGGTAGGACGGCGCCTCGCGCCGCAGGCTGGACTCGCGCACCGCCGAGCCGAGCTTCATGCGTTCGAAGGGGTTGACCACCATCGAGGCGAAGCCGGTGAGCTCGGTGACGCGATCCTTCAGCCCGGGCAGCGTGGCGGTGCCGCCGGCCAGCATCACGTAGTGCACCTTGTGGTGCGGCGTGCTGGTGAAGAAGTACTGCAGCGCGCGGCCGATCTCCTGCGACAGGCTGTCGACGAAGGGCCGCAGGATCAGCTCGTCGTAGTCGTCGGGCAGCTCGCCCGCCAGCTTCTTGGCCTCGGCCTCCTCGAACGAGAAGCCGTACTGGCGGCTGATCAACTGCGTCAGCTGGCTGCCGCCGAAGGCCTGGTCGCGGTCGTAGAGCATCTCCTGGTCGCGCAGCACCTTCAGGCTGGTGGTGTCGGCGCCGATCTCGAACAGCGCCACCAGCGCGTCGCGGCCCTCGTTGGGCAGTGCGGCCACCAGCCGGCTCATCGCCAGGCGCGACGCGTGCGATTCGATATCCAGCACCACCGGCTTCAAGCCCGCCGCCTCGGCCAGCCCCTGGCGGTCCTGCACGCGCTCCTTGCGCGATGCGGCGATCAGCACCTCGACATCGCCGGCCGAGCTGGCGCTCGGGCCGATGACGCAGAAGTCCAGGCTGACCTCGTCCAGCGAGAACGGGATGTACTGGTTGGCCTCGGACTCGACCTGCAGCTCCATCTCCTCTTCGCGCAGCCCGGCCGGCAGCATGATCTTCTTGGTGATCACCGCCGACTGCGGCATCGCCATCACCACCTGCTTGGTGCGCGTGCCGCTCTTGGCAACCACCTTGCGCACCGCCTCGGCCACCTCGTCGAACTTCTCGATCTGGCCGTCGGTGATCCAGCCCTTGTCGAAGGCCTCGGTGGCGAAGCGCTCGAGCACCAGATCGCCGGCGGCGTTCTTGCCGAGCTCGACCAGTTTGACGCTGGACGAGCTGATGTCCAGTCCAATCATCGCGGGGTGCTTTTGTCCCAGCAGCTGGCTCAGAAAGCTCACGTCGACTGCACTCCCACCTGGCGCGCCGACGGCGGCGCGAGGAACTTAATAAGTTGCATGAATCCTAGCAGTTGGGCCCTCGTGACCGCGCGGGTCAGCAGCCTTGCAGTCTGCGCGCCGTTGCGATTCGCCGACGCCTGGAACAGCGCTCGAAACAGCTCGCAATTGACGCCGCGCCGCCGCCGCCCCCGATGCCAGTGCAAACCCTGAGTGCGAAGCTGCGCTTTCTATAATCGCCGACTCGCCGCCCCACCCGCGCATGAGCGCCAACACCCCTACCCCACCCGATCCTGCCGCGTCCGCCCAGCGCCGTGGCGGCGCTTCGCGGCGTGGCTGGGCAGGCACATTCGTTCGGGTCATTGCGTGGATTTGCGGTCTGGCCGCGGCCGGCGTGCTGAGCGTGGTCATCCTGGTGGGCATCGCGGTCGCGGTGGCTTATCCCAACGTGCCCGAGATCGACGGGCTGACCGACTACAGCCCCAAGCTGCCGCTGCGAATCTACGCTGCCGACGGCGTGCTGCTTGGCGAGTTTGGTGAAGAAAGGCGCAACTTCACGCCGATCGATCAGATTCCCAAGGTGCTGAAGGATGCGGTGCTGGCGGCCGAGGACGCGCGCTTCTACGAACACGGCGGTGTCGACTACAAGGGCATCGTGCGCGCCGCGCTGGCCAACCTGCGCGATGCCCGCAGCCAGGGCGCATCGACGATCACGATGCAGGTGGCGAAGAACTTCTACCTGCCCACCGAGAAGACCTACACCCGCAAGATCTACGAACTGCTGCTGACCTGGAAGATCGAGAAGCTGCTGAGCAAGGACCAGATCCTCGAGCTGTACATGAACCAGATCTACCTCGGCCAGCGCGCGTTCGGCTTCGCCGCGGCCAGCGAGATCTATTTCGGCAAGCCGATCAGGGATCTGAGCCTGGCCGAGGCGGCAATGCTGGCCGGGCTGCCGGTGGCGCCGTCGGCCTACAACCCGATCGTCAACCCCAAGCGCGCGACCATGCGCCAGCAGTTCATCCTGTCGCGCATGCTCGAGGAAGGGTTCATCACCGACGAGCAGTACACCGCCGCGCGGCACCAGGTGCTGCGCTACCGCACGCCCAACGAGGTGCCGGTGCATGCCGAGTACGCGGTGGAGACAGCGCGCCAGCTGGTGTTCGCGCAGTACGGCGCCGAAGCCTACTCG